>NZ_JBMXVQ010000050.1:0-3336 GCF_053999135.1 Caminibacter sp. | reverse complement strand
ATAAAAGAGCCCAGGCTATGGGGCTTGAATTGCTGTTCCCGGAAGTTGGACTTAAAAACCCTATCAGCTGGTTTGACAGTTTCAGCAGTTTTAACGACCAGAAAACAAACTTTTTTGAAGGAAACGTGGTTAATTACTCCAAAGGTAGTTTGAATTTAGACGATTTTTAATTATTTATAATAAGGAGGGGAAATTGATTGTAAAGGTAGACGTAAGGGAAGATAAAATTTTAAAGTTTTTTGATATTTTAAACGCTTTAAAAGATGATTTTGTAATTGATTTTAATGCTGAATATGTTGAGGAAGCGGAGGATGTGGAATATGAAAATGAAACAGGAGATTGTAAGGATTAAAGCTCCAAGTCGAGGTTTTTTTCTAATAACCGATAAAATTTTAAATGCCGTTGATATAAGCGATGTTGAAGTTGGAATGATGAATCTTTTTTTAAAACACACATCGGCTTCTCTTACCATTAATGAAAACGCTTCACCTGAAGTGAGAATTGATATGGAAGAAATTTCAAGTCGCCTTGTGCCTGACGGGTATCATTATCACCATTCTCTTGAAGGTCCCGATGATATGCCGGCTCATTTTAAATCTTCTATGTTTGGAGTAAGTCTTAATATTCCAATAACCGCCGGAAGGCTTAATCTCGGGACGTGGCAGGGGATATATCTGAACGAACACAGGGATTATCCAAGCAGCAGGGAGATTGTAATAACAGTGTGGGGATTATAAAAAGTTGAGAACGGAGAATTGAGAATGGAGAATTTAATAAACTTTAATGAAATTGAAAGTAAAGAGCGTTATAAACTGATGGCGGGAAACATTATTCCGCGCCCTGTTGCCTGGATAGTTACGGAAAATAATGGAATTATAAACGTAGCTCCTTTTAGTTATTTTACGGGAGTATCTTCTAAACCGCCGCTTCTTATGGTAAGTATCGGAAGAAAGAAACCTACTATTGATGAGCCAAAAGATACCTTTAAAAATATAAAAGAGACAAAAAAAGCAACCGTTTGTTTAGTGCCTATTGATATGTACCAAAAGATGGATAAAACAAGTGAAGTTTTACCGGCAGGCGAAAGTGAGGCTGAAAAATTCGGCATTGAGCTTGAAAGGGTGGATGAGGACTTCCCGCCTGTAATTAAATGTTGTAAGAGAGCTTTTCTAACTACACTTTACGGAACATTTGAAAATGACGAGATGGCTACGATTCCATTTTTTCTTGAAATTAAGAAAATGCTGATTGACGGTGATTTTGAGCCTGTTGCAAGAGTTGGTAAGGGGTATGCCAAACTTTGCGAAATTAAGGCTAAAAATGAATAAAATAGTTTGTGTCGGAAGAAACTATGTAGAACATATAAAAGAGCTTAATAATGAAATTCCAAATGAGCCTGTTTATTTTATGAAGCCTTTTAGCAGTGTAAGTGATAAAATTGTATTGCCTGGGTATTCGCCGATGCATTATGAAGGCGAAATATGTTTTTTGATAGGAGATACATTAAAAGTCGGGTTTGGGTTTGATTTTACTTTGCGTGAAATACAAAGCAAGCTTAAAAAAAAGGGGCTTCCCTGGGAGAGGGCTAAAGCTTTTAGAGGTGCTGCGGTATTTAGTGATTTTGTAGATTTTGAAAATATTGAAGATTTAGGTCTTGAAGTTTATAAAAACGGAAAACTTGTTCAAAAAGGGGATGTGAGTTTGATGATGTATAAACCTGAGTGGTTATTTGAAGATATTGATAAGATTTTTGGGCTGAATTTTGGCGATATTGTAATGACAGGGACTCCAAAAGGGGTAGGGCTGGTAGAAGAAGATGATGTATTTGAAGGAAGAATACTCGAAGGGGATAAAGTAATTATCACTAAAAAATGGACAGTAAATTAAATGAAAAGTGAAAAATGAAAAGTGAAAAATTAATTCCAATCAGCGAAATATTTTATTCAATTCAGGGAGAAGGGAAATTTGCCGGACATCCTAGTGTTTTTGTAAGGGTTGGAGGATGTAATTTAAAATGCCCCGGATTTGGAAAGATAGGGTGCGATAGTTATTATGCGGTAGATAAAAAATATAAAAACCAGTGGAGAAAAATGGATATTGAAGAAATAAAAAAAGAGATAAAAAAATATACAAAATTTAATCCTCATCTGGTAATTACCGGTGGAGAGCCGATTCTTTATTATGAAAAGCTTTATCCCTTAATTGAGTGGTTTGACAATCTTATAACAATTGAGACGAATGCCACTATAGATATAGATTTTGAAAAATATCCAAAATATAAAGATGTTGTGTTTGCTATGAGCGTTAAATTATCAAACAGCGGTGAGGAATACAATAAAAGAGTCAAAAAAGAAGTAATAAAATCATATGCTAAAAATGCTAAAGAAAGCTTTTTTAAATTCGTAATAAATAGAGATTTAAAAAAAGAGATTGATGATATAATCAAGGGACTTGAAAATGAAATATATTGTATGCCTCTTGGGGCTACAAAAGAAGAGCTTGAAAAAAACGCCCCTTTTGTATTTGAATTTTGTTTAAAAAACGGATATTGTTACAGTGATAGAATTCATATAAGACTTTTTGGCAAGAAAAAAGGTGTTTGATGATTATAAGAAAACTTTTTAAATTCGAAAACGCCCATATTGTAAGAAACTGTACAAGCAGAAGATGTAGTCGGTCACTCCATGGACACAGTTACAAAGTAGAAGTAAAACTTAGTAGTAATTTTCTTGATAAGGGGCAGATGGTATATGATTTTGGTCTGATGAAGCTTACCATTAAAGAACTCATCGACAGTTTTGACCATGCTATTACTTTATGGAAAGAAGATGACCCGGAATATATAAACTGGGCTAAAAAGTTCAGTGAAAGATGGATTGAACTTCCCGTAAATCCGAGTGCCGAACAGTTTAGCAGGGTATTTTTTTTGATGATTGATAGGGTGCTTGAATGTATGGAATTTAGAAACGAAGAAAAAGAAGTACAGCTTTATTCTGTAGTGGTTCATGAAACTGATACCGGATATGCTGAATGTTTTAGAGAAGATGCTTATAATTTTGATGGAATGGGTGAGATAAGACTTGAAGATATCGTTTTTAGTGAGAGAATAAAAGAAGAGTGGAGCGATAAAAGGCTTTGGGATAAGCTCTTAAAAAAAGAGAAAATAATACCTCCTAAAGAAATTTGATTTCTTTTTTTGCTTTCAATTCCTCTGACACTTTTGTTTTAATTTATATAAATTACTCATAAAACTTGACAAAGAAATACTAAAATTCTATAATTATAAAAAACTAAAAGGAGAAAATTATGATAACTGAACTAAGGCGTGAACAGCTT
>NZ_JBMXVQ010000049.1:0-10900 GCF_053999135.1 Caminibacter sp. | reverse complement strand
TAATTGCAAAAATGGCAACAGGATAATTTTGCTTAAATTCATGCCAATAAAAAATTTCCCTCTCTTCAATATCAAAAAGAGTTTTTAGTTTTTCAACTATATTACCCGAGATTAATTTTCTTTTCTCTTCTTCGGTAAGATAAACGTTTGAAGATAAAAGATTTTTAATTTTTTCTTCTACAAAAGAAAAATCAAAATCTTCTTTTTTATTTTTTTTAAATAACATACTATACCTTTTTTTTAAGCCTATTATATCTTAATTGATATAAAAGATTAACGATTATAAGTAAAAATTATAAATTTTGATATAATAAATTAAATTATTTGACTCAACTAATTTGACATTCATAGCTAAAATGAGTTATAATTCTAAGTATTAAAACTTTTAAGGAGGATGAAATGTTCATCACAAACAGAATCGACAAAGAAAAACTCAAAGAGTTTTCAACATTATCAATCATCAGCGGCATTATTATGGCCATAGCTGGATTTTTAGCAATAGTAAATCCTGTGGCAGGAAGTTTAGCGTTTGTATTGTTTTTAGGAGCTTTATTTGTTGCAAGCGGTATCGTTCAGGCATATGTTACTTTCAAAGCCCACCAAAAATCATTTGGTGCATGGTTTAAGGTACTTATGCTCTTAATTACGGGGGTATTACTGTTAATATGGCCTGGAAGCGGTATTGCGGCGGTTGCTATTTTATTTGCGGCATACTTTTTCGTTGACTCATTCGCATCATTTCAAATGGCGCTTGATTTAAAACCTTTAAAAGGGTGGTGGATGCCGCTTGTAAACGGTGTGTTAAGTTTTATTTTAGGTATCGTTATGATTATAGGATGGCCATTTAGCGCACCTTATACGGTTGGAATTATCGTAGGTGTGAGTTTCTTAATGGACGGAATTGTTTTAATCTATTTAGGATGGATGGCAAAAAAAGGAGCGTACGACAGCTAAGTCGTGCGCTTTTTTGGCCAAAACTTAACTATTGAATAACCGTCTTCTTTATGTCGTTCAGCTTTTTCATTAAACTCATAATCTTCAAAATGGTCGTTAAGTACAGTTGCCAAATATTTCAATCTCTCTTCAGTAGTAAGTTCAGGATATTCATCTTTTAAAAACTCATAAAGATGTTTATCTTGTGTTTGACATTTATCGTTAAGTCTTTTAATATTTTCTTCGCTTAAATCTATTTTTTCCGACATTATTACTCCTTAACTAATAACTCATTAACATTTTCTATTCTTTTTTTAGCAGCTTTAAAATAATCTTTATCAATCTCAATTCCAATAAATTTTCTACCCATCTCAAGTGCCGCAACACCGGTTGAACCAACACCCATAAAAGGGTCAAAAACTACATCTCCCTCGTTACTTGCTATTTTTATAATATGTTTTAAAAGTTTAACCGGTTTTTGAGTTGGATGTTTTGGATTTTTTACCCTCTCTTTTCCCATACAGATAGGACTCTCAAAAAAATTATGCATCTCTTTTTGAGAAAGAAAATTCCAAGTATGTCCTTTATTCCACATACATACAATCAACTCACAACTATTCAAAAACCCCGCTTTTCTAAATTTTGGCACTGGATTAGTTTTATGCCATACAAAAAACTGAAAAGTATCAAAAAGTGGATCAAAAATTTCATGCCATCTACCAATTAAATTATAAGAGCAAAAAGCAAATATATTGCCTGTTGGCTTTAAGACCCTTAAAAATTCATCTTTTAATAAAACCGGATCAAACCCCTTGTCCCACTCAGCAATATCGTTATTTATATCACTTCTCCAAGAGAATTTCATATTACCAGTTGAATACTCTCCTAAATTGTAAGGAGGGTCTGTTAATATTAAATCAACACTATTATCAGGCAAAGTTTTTATTTTCTCAAATGCATCACCTAAGATTAACTTATACTTATCCACCTAAATATTCCTTTTTAATTTTTTCAAGGGCATTTTTTATAATATATGAATTTTTTGAATATTCATCTAAAACCAAATTATATCCATTTTCACTTTTAGTAATAAAATTCCAAAAATCCTTTCCAATTAAAAGCTCATTTTTAGAAAAAAATTGCAATACTCTTCCTTGATTCCAATCTTTTCCTTCCCCAAACCTGTTATAAGCAGTGGCAAAAAAACATTTAATATTATCTGTTTGCTGATTATTATATAAAATACAAAACTGTTCCAATAAAGCCTCTTTTTCAGCCCTTGCTTTTTTGTTATCCAAATCTCCACCAATTTTTAACTCTATTAAATAGTGAAAACTATTTTCTTTATCAAATAAATAATAATCACTTTCGTGAGTTTTTATTTTTTTTGAACCACTTTTAATTTTTAACAATTCATAATCTTGTAAAGAAGGATTTTTTGTTCTATTTTTATAACTTTCTAATAGTTCTGCTATTTGTAAAATTTGCTCTTCAAAAATATATCCTTCTACCTTTTTATATACCTCAAAAAAGAGTTCTGCAATATTGATAGCCATTTTTTCTAACATATTTCCTAATGCACTGTCAAAAGATCTAACAAGAGCAGTATAATATCTAAGTTCATCTCCTAACACAGCAATAAAAGGATTATGAATTTTCATATTTATAGTTCCATTTGGATCATCTTTTTCCCCTATATGTCTTGAAGAAAAGCCTTCTGCAAAACTTTCGACTGAACTTTTAACAATACTTCTAATTGCTTTTTCTTTTGAAATCACTTTCATCCTTTATAAATCTTATCTCCGATTTCTTTATATCTTTGATAATAATATTTCACGAAATTATCAGCATTTTTATTAATCGGGAAATAGTTTTTGTCTTTATAAACGAATTTATCCAAAAATTTTTTAGCATCTTCTTTTTTTACATACGTATCAGCTAAATCAAGATATGTGTTTTTATACCATTTTTTAAGTTCATTATATTTTGAATAATCATATTCTAAATTTTTCCCATTAAATCTAATAACTCCGCTTTCAAAAAGACCCGTTAAATGAATAAGACCTTCAATATAATAAGGCAACACCTCATCCACTTCCATCCACGCAATAAGCCCCACAGCCCTTTTAATCGTATCGTCTAAAACAGCATCGATAAGTTTAGCATCTTCATTTTCAAAAAAAGCCATAAGACCGCCGCTAGTAGCTTTAAATTCCTCAATATTTTTAAACATTCCGCTTTTATTCATAACACTTTCGCTATTTTCATCAACCCATAATATATGCCCAAATTCATGTCCTATTGTCGTAATGTCATACACTTTTACAAATTTTTCCTTATCCTCAAGGTTTTTATAAAATTTATCCATAAACTCTTTCCCAAGTATCTCGTAACTTAATGTCATTTTAGGTCTTGCTTTGATGTCTTCATACACCTTATCCACAAAAGCGAATATTTTTTTGCCTTTTTCGGCGCTTACTTCTTCGTCGTTCGGCACAACCTGGGCGCTGAAAAGTCCGTTAAACTCCGCACCGTAAAAAGTAGCAGGAGTTGATATATAAAGCTGGGTTTTTTCTATATTAAAAAGTGCTGTTTTTAAAAGTTTTTCGTCTTTACAATACTTTTTATACATTTTTACAATACTATCTTTTACTTCGCTTTTAAGTTTCGGATTTTTAATTCTGACGTCAAGCTCAAGGGCTACCGCCTTTCTGTATTTATCTTCATAATATTCAAGGGGATGACCTACCTGAACAGGAGATTTTATATCCATCCATATTTTATCAACAGCAGCCCACTTTTTAATAGCCTCACCTCTTTTTCTCTCAAGAAGCGCCGTTTTTAATGCGTTAAAATATAAAATCCACTGAAGTTTATATTCGTCGCTTAAATCTTCAAGCGCCAAAATAAGCTCGTCTACCGCATTTACCGCTTCATTTACCTCTTCTTCAAAAACTTCGGCATATGTTTTAACAACATAATTTCCTTCATCCGTTTTCACCAAAACAGAATAACATCTTTCGCTTAATTTTTCATTCACTTTATCAAGAAGGTCTTTTTCTATAAGATATGTCATAATTTTCGCTTCATCACCGGCAAACTCTAAAGACAAATCCTCATTTACCGTATGGATAATATGCTTTGTCCAATGTGGCTGCCATTTGCTAAAAGCAATTCCTATTTTATGAACACCTCTTAAAATTTCCGCATAAAAAGGTCCGATAAAAGGAGCAATATCCTCAATTAGTTTTTCATGTTCTTTAATCCAAAAATTTTTAGTAAGTTCATATAAATCAAGCTGAATTTCCTGAATCTCTTCTTTTGAGAAATTACCTTTTCTCAAAAGATTTATAATACTGTCTTCTCGAAGATGAAAAAACCTTTTTTTAAGAGCTAAAAGATTTTCATCGTTTATCTCAAGTCCAAGCTCTCTAAGGATAGCTTCAAACAACTCTCTTATATCATCTGGACACTTTTTAAAATATCCGTTTATTTTTTCATCTCTTTTTCTGACTACCTCATATGCCGCTTCCAAAAACATGTTTATCCTTTATCAATCATTCACTTTTTTTACTATAAAAAAACTTCTCCATTACTATAAAATGATAAAATCTTTTTGCGTTTAAATCTTTATCCACAATTTCAATATTTTTTCCATCTCTTTTTAAAGCTTCTTTTAAATCCTTACTCGTTACAGCGATATTGATATTAGGCTCCCATTTCTAAAAAATCAAAAACATACTCTTCTTTTGGAGTTATAAAAAAATGAACGCTTCCTACTAAATCTTTGCTATTTACATATTCTATTTTTTCAATCTGTCCGTTGTTTACAAATACTTTGGCGAATTTTTCAGCTTCCTTGCTTGGTACGCATATTTCGTTTTTTACAGGAATTCCCAAAACAAACATCTATCCCCTTTCAATATCACCCGGATAATCTGCTATTCCATATGTAAGATTTCCAACCTTATCAAATCCTAATTGCTGCTTTAAAGCTCTTTGTAAATATCCGCTTCTGCTTCCGACATGACAATAAATTATTATTCTGTCATCTTTTAATTTCATCCATTCATCCAAATCGTACTGCACCCTGCTTATCGGCAGTAATTTATCGGTCCCTTTTATTCTCATCATCTGATGCTCAAACGGTTCTCTTATATCGATAAGTTTAAAACTCAAAAGACCTTTTTCTCTGGCTTTTAGCAAAAGTTCAAGCTCATGTCCTAATATCTGTTCTTTTTCTAAAATATTTTCAAGCTCTCCTACACTAATACCATCTATCTCTTCAGCATGTTTTTTAGGATGCTCTTTTTGATAATTTTTAACATATTCCGGAGTACAGAAAATTCCGCAGTGACAAACTCCTTTGTTTGGAATTTCATCTTTTATAGCCTGGGGACACGGGCATATTCTGTTATCACTGCTGACATATTTTCCCTCTTTTTCAATAACCGGAAAACAAGGGCAAAATCTTTTTCCGTACATCAGTTTATTGTTTGTAAGTCCTTTTAAAACCCTCTCAACTATTTCTTCGTCAGGATGAAAAGTCCATCCGAATTGTTCAACCGTTTTATGGGCAAATTTTTCGGTTTTTAAAAATTCCTGCTGAAATTCAGTAGAGCTTAAATCAGGCGTTTTCATTAAGCTCCTTTGTTATTTCATCACACTTCTCAGGGTTACAGAAAATTCCGCAATGACAGCAACCTTCTTTTACTTCATGTTCTACCGCAGGTTTGCAAGGACAAATTCTGTCATCCTTATCCCCCATAGGAATAAAACAAGGACAGTATCTTTTTCCGTACATTAGTTTATTTCTTGTAAGTCCCATAACAATTGCATCATAAACTTCTTTATTAGGATTTAAACACCATCCAAACTGTTTTACCACTTTTTCTACAAACTTTTTTGTTTTTTCTTCTTCTTTTTTAAATTCTTCACTGTTCATATCAACATCTGGTCTTTTAGGGGTAAGCATTTTTAGCTCCTTTTTTTGTCTGATTTTAACAAAAAAAATCTAAAAATCAAATAAAAGATATTTTTAATCTTTTTTAATCGCTTTTTTTGTTTTTGATATAATTCCACCAAAAAGGCTCTTATGTTTTTAGCAAAATCCGAATACTTAAAAAAAATCAAAAACTTAGCGGATATGGCTAGAGAACTTCAATTAAGCATTTACATATGGGGAGAAAAAGGCGTTGGCAAAAGCTTTCTTGCAAGATACATAGCTCCAAACGCGGTAATAAACCCTCTAAACGCTACAATAAATCCGGTCATAATAGAAGATTTTGATAAAAATCCTTCTCTTGAATTTAAAATAAATTTCTTTATAGCCACAGGTACTAAACCTTTAAATAAAGATTTATTAAAAAAATATTTTACGATGGACATCGAATTAAAACCGCTAAAAGACCATCCCGAAGATATAGAAAATTTTATTAAACTTTTCCAAAAAGAAGCAAAAAAAACCTTAAAAATAGAAAAAGAAATCAACATACAATCCCCGGATATCAGTGAAAATTTAAACTCTCTAAAAAGACAGGTATATCAACACCTCCTATATCCTTCTTCAAAAAAAGAAACTTTACAACTATTATACGAATATTATCTTCACAATCATAAAACCTACGAAGAAGAACTTAAAGACTTTGAAAAAACACTTTTTTCCGCTATGAGACAAAAATACGGCTCTAAACTTAGAATATCGGAAAAACTAAAAATCAACAGAGTAACCCTCACAAAAAAAATGAAGGCTTTAAATGTTTGAATTTTGGATTGAATATGATATTAATCCCCTTATTATTTTCAATCAAAAAGGAAACATAATATACTGCAACCAGGAAGCCGAAGTATTTTTATCATATATTAACAAAAAAGAAGTATTTGATTTTACTATAAAAAACGCACCTAAGGAAAAAGGCATCAAAACCGATTTTAAAAAAATCCAATTTAAGGATTTAGAATTTAACGGATTTTCAATAGGATACCAAAACGATAATCAGATAGGAATAAGACTTCTTATAAACACTAATGTTCATTCCATCCGTTTAGAAGAACTTGAAAAAGTTGATTTATCTATGCTTTTAAATTTCGCAATAGAATATATTAACTTAAAACAGAACACTTCCTTTAAAGTATATTACGACCCTTCCATTCCGGAAATTTATCTTAACAAAAAAGCTTTTTTAAATTTACTGTTCGATATTTTTGAAAATCAAAAAGAGGTGTTTATACAAACAAAAATTAATATAGGAGAATATATTAAATTAAACGAACAAAAATATCCTATAATTTCGGTTATTATAAAATGTACGCCTCTAAAGCATTTTAACAACAATTTCTTTGAAATAAAAACCAACGAAAGCGGATATATTATCCAAATACCCCTAATTAAGGAAGAAAATGAAAATCATAATACTTGACACGGAAACTACAGGAAATAAAGACGAAGACAGAATATGTCAGTTAAGTTATCTTGTTATGAATGAAAACCTGGAAATAGAAGAAGTACATAACGAATTTGTAAAACCTCCTATTCCAATTAGTTTTGAAGCTATGGCGGTCCACCATATAACAAATGAAATGGTAGAAAACAAACCGCCTATAAAACATACTGATGCTTACAAAAGATTAAAAGAATTAAATCATGCCGATAATTTAATAGTAATCCACAATGCCGCCTTTGATTTGGATATGTTAAAAAAAGAAGGATTTAACTCTTTTTTTAAGTTAATAGACACGTTTAGAATATTAAAACACCTGATTCCTGAGGGAAAATTTTCTCTTCAATACAACAGATACGCTCTTGGACTTTATAAAAAAGAACCTGAAATATGTAAAAAATATAATATAAAAATAAACGCCCATGACGCTTTAGGAGACGTTGTGGTACTTGGCCTTTTATTTGAATATATAATTAAAAATTTTGACAAATCCCTTGATGATTTAATAGAACTTACCAAAAAACCGGTCCTTTACGATAAATTTTATCATGGCAAATATAAATTCGAAAAGATAAAAGACGTTATAATCAATAATCCTGATTACATCGAATATATATTAACATCAACCGACCTCGACCCTGACGTTAAATATTCAATAGAACACCATTTAGCAAACCTTGAAGAGCCTATGCAGTTTAGATTTAACGTAGGCAAATATAAAGGTATGCTTATAGAAGACGTGGCTCAAATAGATATGCAGTATTTATCCTGGGCTTATCATAATATGAAAATGGGGAAATGGATGAGAACGAAAATAGGAGAGCTTCTAAATAGATAATTATGGAATATACAATCTAAAACAGCTCCCTTTACCCTCTTCGCTTTTAACTTCTATTTTTCCTCTATGTAATTCTATTATCTTCTTAGTAATGGCAAGCCCTAGCCCGGTGCGTTTAACATTATTTTCCATAAAATCCCCTTTTACATCCCTTTATTATCCTCCAAGATATTTTTTCTTTATTTCCTCGCTTTTTAATAAGTTATCAGCTTTATCCTCCAATACGATTTTTCCGTTTTCCATAACATAACCCCTATTGGCTATTCTTAAAGCGGCTCCCGCGTTTTGTTCTACCAATAATATCGTAACATCATCCTCTTTATTAAGTTTTATTAAAATTTCAAAAACCTCTTTTACTATTTTAGGGGCAAGTCCTAATGAAGGCTCATCAAGAACAAGCATTTTAGGCTCACTCATTAAAGCCCTTGCAATAGCCAGCATCTGCTGTTCTCCTCCGCTTAAACTGCCTCCAAAATTATTTCTTTTCTCTTTTAATCTAGGAAACATCTCAAACATCTGTTCTTTTAATTTTTCATAGTTTTCATCATTTAAATAAGCACCTATTCTAAGATTTTCCTCAACTGTCAGGTTTATAAATATTTTTCTGCCCTCAGGTACCAAAGCCATTCCTCTTTTTACGATTAAATGAGTAGGCACTTTTGAAATATCCGCTTCTGCAAAATGAACTCTACCCTCTTTTTTTACAAGATTGAATATAGCGTTAAGAGTTGATGTTTTTCCCGCTCCGTTTGCACCGATAATAGTAACTATTTCTCCGGCTTTAACCTCAAAATCAATACCCCTTACAGCTTCTATAACCCCGTATTTTACCTTTAAATCATTAACCCTCAACATCGATATCTCCTAAATAGGCTTTTATAACCGTTTCATCTTTCATCATATCCGCCGGTTTTCCTTCAAAAATCGTTTTTCCATAATCAAGCACCATAACCCTGTCCGCTATTTTTTGAACAAACTTCATATCATGCTCTATAAAAAGAATTGTTTTTTCTTTTTCGCTTCTTAGCTTAAAAACCGTATCGGCAAGCTCATCGGTTTCTTTCGGATTCATTCCCGCAGCCGGTTCGTCTAAAAGAAGCAAGTCCGGCTCGGTTGCCAAGGCCCTAGCAATTTCTACTTTTCTTTGATTTCCGTAACTTAAAGAAGTAGCTTCATAATTTGCAAACTTATCTATTTTTAAAAACTCCAAAATTTCCATGGCTTTCTCTTTATAAATTTTTTCTTCTTTAAAAAATCTAGGAAATCTGAAAACCGCCTCAAAAAAATTATATTCATAATGATTTTCAAAGCCTATAAGAACATTTTCAAGTACCGTCATACTTTTAAAAAGCCTTATATTCTGAAACGTCCTGGCAATTCCTTTTTGAACTATCTTTACGGGAGAAAGCCCCGTTATCTCCTCTTCTTTGAAATAAATATGACCGCTAGTAGGTTTTAAAACCCCCGTAATAATATTAAAAAGCGTCGTTTTCCCCGCTCCGTTAGGTCCCACTAAAGCAAAAATTTCAAGAGGTTTTACCTCAAAGCTCACATCTTTAATAGCAATAACCCCTCCAAACTGTTTTGTAACCTTATCTACTTTTAACATTTAGTCTCCTTAAATATTCTTCCCCTTTTTTCCTTGCCCATTTAATAAACAATCTCTCAGTATCCAAAAATTCCAGGCTTTTACCTTCTATAATATAATCTCTTAACGCTTTAGCACACATATAAGCGTTTGAAAAGCCTCTTCCCCCCATTCCGTTTATTATATAAAGACCTTCAATAAAAAACATTTCTTTTGGCATATCGCCTTTTACTATATGTCTGTCGCTTAATAAAGTAAAATCGGTATCTATAATTTTACCAACCACAGGAAAATAATCAACACTAGCAGCCCTAAACCCGCCCTTAATATCAAAAATTACGAAATTTTTAATATCAATAATCTCATTAGCTTTTGAAATAAGCTCATAAGCCTCTTCAAAATTTTCTTTACACCATTCACAGTTTCTTTTATGAGTAGCTCCTATTTTAACTATTCCGTCAATTTCGCCAACCGAACAGTTTTTATGGAAATGATAAGGGAGAGAAGTTATATTATCGGCTTTTCCTTCTATTCTTTCCCCCCATATCGGTCTTATATTAATATAAGGAATATCAAAAACCGATTCATAACCTGTGGCAAGAATAATGTTTTTGGCTTTTATTTCGTTATCTATAATCCAGAAATTATCTTTTCTTACTATTTTTTTTACATGTTTTTGTAAAAAATTTACTTTTATAACTCTTTTTACATCATCAGGATTTACGACGCTTCCTACCTCAAAAAAAAATCCTCCATCCATTTTTTTAAAAGGAAGTTTTATATCTTTTTCATATAATTTAAACTTTTTTATATCTTTTTCGTCTCTCGGAAGTATTAAAACTCCTTTTGTATTAGTCCGAACCCCCAGATTTTTATAAAATTCGACCGACTTGAGTATTCCTTCGTTAATAAATCGCGTATAAAGAGAATCAAACCCAACTTTTGGAAATAAAAAAGCCCCTGCAGCCCCACTAGCCCCGCTTAAAGGCTCTTTTTTATCAATCAACAAAGTATTAAAATCTCTTAAAAACCATGCACTAAGAAGACCCGCTATTCCTCCTCCCACTACGACAAAATCATAAAAACGCACAAAAAAACCTT
>NZ_JBMXVQ010000048.1:0-5091 GCF_053999135.1 Caminibacter sp. | reverse complement strand
AATCATTTCATAATTTCCCGCCAGGTTTCCGGTATGGCTCATAGCCGCTTTTTTAGCCGCTTCGCTTTTTCCTGCCTTAAAAAATAAAACAGGTTTTTTTGATTTTCTGATAGCTTTTAAAAACGCTTTTCCATATTGTATGCCTTCTGCGTATATGGCTATAATTTCGCAGTTTTTTTGACGATTTAATTCTTCAATGGCGTGTGCGAAGTTGTAATCGGCCATATTTCCCATAGAAATAATATGCGAAAAACCTATTTTATAATGTGCGGCTTTATCCATAAGCGCACTTAAAACCGCTCCGCTTTGAGAAATTAAACCTATGTTGCCTTTGTGGATTTTGCTTTTTGCAAATGTGAGGTTGAGCTCCATATCTCCGTTATAAATTCCAAGACAGTTTGGCCCCACTATATTTAAGTCATATTTTTTAGCTAAAAGGGACAGTTTTTTTTCACTTTCCCTGTCACCGCTTTCTTTAAATCCTGCACTAATTACCACAAAATTTTTGCATCCTCTTTTTGCCATATTTTCTACAATATCCAAAACCGTTTCTTTTGGTGTGGCTATAACGCACGTATCAATTGGCGGCAGTTCGTCATAAGTATGATATACTTTTTTACCAAAGAGTTCATTTAATTTCGGATTTACGAAGTAAATTTTGGCTTTTGAAGAGAGGGCATTTTTGGCAATTGCATATCCTACTTTTTCTTTTTTGTCAGTAGCACCGAAAATCGCTACGTTTTTATTTTCAAAAAGAGAGTGTTTTTTAGAGAAAAATTCTTTTTTTTCTTTTTTGCCGGTTTTGTATCTGAAATCAACGGCAAAAACGCCTTTTTCGTTGATAATCAAAGGATTGATGTCGCATTCAAGTATGTTTTCGTTTTTTATTATTTTCTGAAATTTCTTTATTGTATCAATTAAAGCATCAAGATTATATTTTTTGCCTCTAAACTCCGGAAATATTTTTGAGATTTTTGTTTTTTTTATCGATTTTTCTATCTCTTTTTTATCTGAATTTGTGTCGATGTATGTAATGTCTTTTTCTATTTCAACTAAAACGCCTCCTTTTCCAAAAATTATAACTTCTTCAAAAATTTCATCGTAAGTGCTGCCTAAAAGAAGCTCAATGCCTTTTATCTCTTCCTGGATTAAGAATTCTTCGAATTTTACGCCGTGATTTTTGGCGTTTTTTAGAATTTTTTCTTTTGCTTTTTTAAGCTCTTCATTGTTTTTTATTTCCGTAATTACCCCTCCTATGTCGCTTTTGTGAATGGTTTTTGAGTTGATTTTAAGAACGCAAGGAAACGTATCAAAACTTATTTCTTCATCAATTCTTATAATTTTTTCTTTTGGTGTCGGGATTTTGTATTTTTTTAGCAGTTTCATTTTTTTCTCCTTTAAAGTTCGTCGGCTTTGTATGAGCTTCTCACAAGCTTACCCGAAGCCACCGTAAAGCCCATGTTTTTTGCCATGTTTTCAAGTATTTTGAATTCTTCGTCGCTGTAATATTTTTTAACCGGGTAATGTTTTGGGGTGGGTTGCAGATACTGGCCGATTGTAAGCTGTTTTACCCCTGCGTTTTTTAAATCAACAAGCGTTTTTTCTATTTCTTCAAAACTTTCTCCAAATCCGACTATCAGGGAAGATTTGGTGATTTTAAATTTCGAATAGTATTCGAGTACTTTTAATGAAAGGTCATAATCGCTTTTTGGTTTAAGTTTTTTATGAAGTCTTCTTACCGTTTCGATATTGTGGGCGAGTTTATACGCACTTGAAGTTGTCATCAGGTTAAGTGCGTTTATATCTCCCTGAAAATCGGGGGTTAGGCTTTCTATTTTTGTATCGGGGTTTAACTTTTTTATTTTTTCAATTACATTATAAAAATGCCCGCTTCCAAAATCCTCCAAATCATCCCTGTCAACCGAAGTAATTACCACATATTTAAGCCCGAGTGTTTCTACGGCTTCGGCTATTTTTTTGGGTTCGTTTTTATCAGGAAGATGAGGTTTTCCGCTTGTTATGTTGCAAAAACGGCAGTTTCTGGTGCATGTGTTTCCAAGAATCATAAACGTAGCGCTTTTTTTGTTAAAACATTCATAAATATTGGGGCATTTGCTTGAATAACAGACGGTATTGATGTTGTATTTTTGAATAAGTTTAAGTGTTTCGTTGTTGTTCGGGGCTTTAACTTTTGGTTTCATCGTTTTTCCTAAAATGTTTTTTTGTAAGAGATGTTATTTTTTCAATAATTTTCTCTTGAGTGATTTCAATGCCTTCGTTTTTTAAAGAGGTGGCGGTTATGCCTTTGAGGTTGCAGGGGTTTATTTTGTTGAAATTTTGTAAGTTTGGGTTTAAATGGATTGAGACTCCGTGTTTTGAGATGTTGTTTTTATAATTAAATCCAAGGGATGCTATTTTTCTGTTTTGGATGTAAAATCCGGGTTTTTTTGTATCATAATAAATATCTTTATTTAAACTTTTAAAAAATCCGCTGAAAATTTTGATGATTTTTCTGTAAAAAAGAGGCGGGTTTTTAACTTTGAAAATAAAATAGCACATCAAAGTCCCCTCATCAAAATAGGTTATGCTTCCGCCCCTGTCGGTTTTAAAAGCAAAAGGAAATTTTTCAGCTTCACCGCTTCCTACGGTAAAAACGGGATAATGGGTGGCAAAAAGCAAAATATCTTCAATATAGTTTTGCTGGAGTCTGTTCATCAGTTCATATGCCGTCTCATAAGGGATTAATCCCAGGTTTTTTGTAATCATATTGTTTCTTTTAAAGAATTTTATGTTAAGTATTGCCATTATATATAATTAAGTGCTATAATGTCAATAAAACTGATATTATCTTACGAATATGTATTCAAAGGCTTTGTTATGAATTTTAATTTTCAAAACCCGAATTTTCCGAATATCCCCGATGAGCTTTCAAATCTTAAAGATTTTGCGCTTAATATCTGGTGGACTTGGAATCCAAGGGCCCAGGAGCTTTTTAAAAGAATAGACCCTGTTTTGTGGAAAGAACACTCCCAAAACCCAATTTCGTTTCTTAAGGCCATACCTTATAAAAAACTCGAAAAACTGGCTAAAAACGAGGATTTTTTAAACGAATACAAATATGTAAGCGCCGTTTTTAAAGACTATATGAATGATGAGAGCGTAATTGCCGACAAAAATCCTCTGCCAATAGCTTATTTTTGCGCCGAATACGGTCTTCATCATTCACTTCCCATTTATTCCGGAGGGCTTGGCTTTTTGGCGGGCGATATATTAAAAGAAAGCAGCGATATGAATATTCCGATGGTTGGAATCGGGTTTATGTATCCGGGGGGATATGTAAGGCAGGTAATAGGAAGTGACGGATGGCAAAACGGGACAAACGAAACGATAAATAAGGACGATGCGCCGATTGAGAGGGTTTTGGATGAAAAAGGCAATCATTTAATAATAAAAGTCCCTTATATCACTCCTGATATTTATGTCTCCGTATGGTGCGTTCATGTGGGAAAGGTCAATCTTTTTTTACTTGATACGGATATAGAACAAAACGACCCGTGGGACAGGAAAATAAACGAAAGGCTTTACACCCCGGATATGAATCAGAGGTTAAGACAGCAGATTGTTTTGGGAATCGGCGGATATGCGGTACTTGAAAAACTGGGGATAAAATATTCGATTTTACATCTAAATGAGGGGCATCCGGCGTTTGCTATTTTAGAGAGAATCAGGTTTTTTATGGAAAATATGGGACTTTCTTTTGAAGAGGCAAAAGAAAAAGTGAAAAATTCCACCGTTTTTACAACCCATACGCCGTTAATGGCGGCTACGGATGTTTATGATTTTGACGTGTTGGGAAGTTATCTTGGAGAATATGCTAAAAGGCTGAATATAGATTTAAACGAAATTTTTAAACTTGCCGTAAATCCCGATGCTCCAAACGGATTTAACATGACGGTGTTTGCTTTGAATATGAGCAGGTATAAAAATGCCGTAAGCAAAAAACATCAGGAAATTGCTACTGATATCTGGAAAAAGGTATTAAAAAAAGAAAAAATAGATTATGTAACAAACGGTGTTCATTTAAGCACATGGATGGACAAAAAGATTCAGATAGAAGCTGACAGGCTTCTTGGGGGAAGCTGGAGAAGATATCAGGATGATAAGGATTTGTGGAATAAATTTTTGGAAGAAGATAATGAAATTTTATGGAATATCCATTATCAGAACAAAGTAAAAATGATGAATATGATAAGGGAAAAAGTAAGAGTCAAATGGCAAAAAAAAGAGATGGACCCTATTATCGCTATGGCTGAGGGCGTTTTATTGGACCCCGATATTTTTACGATAGGGTTTGCAAGAAGAATGACTCAGTATAAAAGACCTTATCTGATTTTGGAAGATTTAGAAAGACTTGAAAAAATTGTTAATAACCCTCAAAGGCCGGTTCAGATAATTTTTGCCGGAAAAGCGCATCCGGCCGACATTGAAGGTAAAAAGATAATTCAAAAAATTTTTAATGTCGCAAAAGACAGCAGATTTGCAGGAAGAATCGCTTTTGTGGAAGATTATAACGAATTTGTTGCAAAACATATGGTAAGAGGGTGCGATTTGTGGCTAAACAACCCAAAACCCCCTCTTGAAGCCTGTGGAACGAGCGGCATGAAGGCTTCTATTAACGGGACACTTCACTGTTCGGTGATGGATGGATGGTGGATTGAGGGATATAACGGCAAAAACGGCTTTAAATTCGGGCTTGAGGGGAATGATATTAAAGATGCAAACGAGCTTTATGATTTGCTTGAAAATGAGATTATTCCGATGTATTACGATGACGAGGGACTTCCGAAAAAATGGATAGAAATGATGAAAAATGCCATCTCAAGCGTAGCGCCTCAGTTTAGCGCAAGAAGAATGATGAAAGATTATATTAATAAATTTTACTTAAACATAAAAGGAGAGTAAATGAAAAAAGGGGCTTATCCTAAAAAAGAGCAGCTTGTAAATATCCCCGAGCTTATTACAAAATATTTTTATTACACAAAAAATCTCTCCCCCGTTAAATTCGGAACTTCGGGTCACAGGGGAAGCGCG
>NZ_JBMXVQ010000047.1:0-7268 GCF_053999135.1 Caminibacter sp. | reverse complement strand
GTAAGAAATTAGAAGATAATGATTTAACAATAATATTTTTACCACCATATTCTCCTGAATTAAATCCAACTGAGAGATTTTTTCAAGAAATGAGAAAAGTTACTGCTAATAGAATATTTGAAAATATTGAAGAGCAAGAAAAACTGATTGATGAAGCTTTAACAAATTATATGAAAAAGAAAGAAAGCATAAAACAGCTTTGGGGGTATGAATGGATTATAGAAGGTTGGAATAAATGCTTAAATGTGTAAGATCTATTTCGAGGATTGGTATTATTAAACCTCATTTTAAAAATAAAGAATGGACTAAAATATTAGATGAGATTAATATTTTAAAATGGGATAAGCAACAAGAATGGAACTCATTAATTAATAAGACTAAAAAAGAAATAAAAACATTAAATGATTTACTAACTGTCAGTCATACTGTCAGTTAAAATCCCACGAAAACAACTGACACTGTTTGGATTTGATTATTAGAAACGCCTTAATTTCGGGAGTTTGTGAATGATGGTGGAGACAACGGGACTCGAACCCGTGACCCCCACGCTGCCAGCGTGGTGCTCTACCAGCTGAGCTATGTCCCCTTGATTGTAGATAAAATTTCTTTTTCCAAATCGTACAGCTTATATCTAGCCGATTTGAATTTTTCAGATGTTATTATATCATAAATTTTATAAATTTCTTCCAAAACTCTTGAACTTTCCTGAGCCCGTTTTAAATTTGAAATAATTATATCTTCCAATGAATTTCTGTTTTGTTCGCTTTTAGTGGAAGGTTTTAAAATATCATCAGATACGTTTCTAAATTCTAAAACTTTTTTATAATTTGGAATATTAATATGTCTTAATTTTTTAAGTTCTTTTGCAAGGGAAGAGTCGAATTCGTATCTTAAAATATCTTCAACTACTCTTATTCCTTCTTTATATCTGTTAATATTTGCGTCAATAGTGCGAAAAAGAGGAGGGTTATTCTTCATTATTTAAAAACCCTAAAATTTGTAATAAAGATACAAATAAATTAAGAAAATCAAGATATAAGGCGACTGCTGCTTCTATTTCGCTTGATACGTTTCCTCTTATGATGTTTTGAGTATCGTATAAAATAAAGAAACTAAACAAAATAGCTGCCGCACTTGCTATTGCAAGCTGTAACATAGGAAGGTGCAGGAAAATATTTACAATAGAAGCCACCACTATTACAATTAAAGCAATAAAGAGCATTTTGCCCATTGTAGTAAAATCTCTTTTTGTATTCATAGCGAAAATGGTAAGAGCTCCGAATGCCACTGCGGTAAGACCGAATGCTTCACCAATTACATACCCCATATTTTTAGCAATGAAAAATGCAAGAGTAGGTGCTAATGTAAATCCTGTCATAAACGTAAAAGCAAATAACAATACTAAATTAAGAGGAGTTTTGTTTTTTGCAGCAAACAGTCCGAAAAGCAATATAAATTCAAGAATTACAGCTCCCCAGTAAGTAAAGCTAAGACCTCCTTCGGGGTTTACCATACTGTTTACAAATCCCATACCAACATAAGCCCCTACTGCCCCGGCAATCAAACTTCCGGCAAGAAGCTGATAAGTTCTTTTTACAAATGCGTTAATATTTGTAATGGCCGTATCTTTAGAATAATAATTGTTAACCTGTTGAGAATTTAGCGTTTTAAAGTCATTTGATGAAAATTTCATCTTTCTCCTTTTTTTATTTTATTATCCTTAAATTAAATTAATCTGGTATTAATTTTTAGGTTTTATGTTAAAATCAAAAAATTTACTTTCAAATCCGTCTTTTATTTTTCCGTATTGAATGGAAGCTGCGTTCAAATTATTAGATTCTTGCCATAAAAGTCCAAGTCCGTATCTGGCTTCGAAATAATTTGGATTTTTAAGTTTTGCGAGTTCCATAAGTGCTACGGCATTTGGATGATGATTTGCTCCTATGGCGGCTACGGCTGCATGATATAATGTATGAGGGTCGGTAATATTTTTATTGTTTATTAAATCATTATATATTGTGAAGGCTTCTTCAAAATGTTTTGTGTATAGGTTGGCGTATGCCAGTCTTTTTAAGACCGGGACCATATCCTGCGTTTCCGTTTGGGCTTTTTTTAATAAAATAAGTCTAACCCTGTTTAAAAGACCTGAAATTTTTGCAAAAGAAAAATACCACTCTTTTGCTATTTTCGCTCCGTAGAAAAAATCGTTTAGGTTTGCGTATCTGTTAAGTTGAAGAAAAAAACCCTGATAATTTTGAGCCAGTTTTTTAACAGTGAGGTCTTTGTTGTTTGCGTAAAAATATAAAAGATTGGCTATTAAATCTTTTTCAAAAATACTTTTCAGTTTTAAAGCTTCATAAGAATAATCTTTATTAAAAACCGATTTGGATACTATTTTTGTTATTAACCATAAGGGATTGTTTTTTTCTTCTTTTTGTATAAAAGCCGCTATTTTCACTGTATTATTTGTGTAAATACTTAGCATTGCATCTTCAAGTATCGTTTTATCCGTTATATCTTCTTTGATAAGAGCCACTAGGTGTGGGTTGTCAATTCCTGTTTTAGCTCCGGAATAAAGTGCAAAAATTCCTGTTTTTAAATCATATGGGTTTAGGTGATAAGCCCTTAAAAAATGTTTATAAGCGTTTGAGTAATCTCCAAGCTGTGCGTAAGTTAAGCCGATATCGTAATGAAGGATATAGGAATTGGAATCTTTTAATAATTTTTTAAAGGCTTTGTTTGCCAGATATATATGGCCGTCTAAAGCCAGTTTTATCGCTTTTGATAGTTTTATATTCAAATCTGAATAAACCGCGCTTTTAAAAAGATAGTTTTGAGCCTCTTCAACAGCTCCTAATGGCAGCCCGGCTATACCTTTTTTCAGGTAACTGATAGTCTGTTTTATATTAAATACCTTGTAAGGGGAAAAATAAAAAAATAGGTCGTAATAGTCTTCTTTTTTCTTTAAAAAACTTTTTTTAAACTCTTTTTGTGCAGTTTTGATGTCAAAAAGAGATTTTTTTAAAAAAACGGTAATGGGGTATAGGTTATTGTTTTTATATTTGTTGAAAATTTTAGATGCCTCTTTAAATAAGGAAAGTTTCAAATCAACCAGTCCTAAGGCAAATTCCCCTATTGGCGAATTGCTTTTTAAGAGGTTGTTTCTGGCAAGGGAATATTCTCCTATTCTTGCAAGGTTTAAACCTTTGTAAAGAGGGTCGGTAGCGTAATTTTGAGCGTTTGTAGAGTCGTTTAAATATTCGTATATGTTGCTTAAGAGTTTATTTGATTCCTGTTTAAAAGCCGTTTTTGTTTTAAGAGCCGGGATTGCGTTATATTCGTATCCCATGTAATACATAACGACTGCGTAATAGTAAGGAAAGTTTTTATTTTTAGCTATTTCCGGCAAAAAGGTATATGCTAAATTTCTGTAGTAATTAAACAGTTTATAGTCGTTTATCATTAAAGAAGCGTATGCCGCATTAATGGCGCTTAATACTTTATTGTCTTGAGAAATAATGGCTTTTTGAAAATATTCGATGGCTTTTTTATAATTTTTTTCTTCTAGTTTAATGACTCCCAGATTATAAAAAGAGAGAGATTTGGAAAATTTGGACAGTTTGTTTAATATTTCTAGGGCCTTTTCTTTTTGTCCTTGTTTGTATAAGATAGTGGCTTTTTGTATAAGGGAGCTTAATGCGTCTTTGGGAATATTCTTTTTTTCTAGTTTTTTAACTATTTTTTCTATATTTATATCTTTTTGTATTTTTTTTTCTTTTTTCTTCTTTAATATCGCCGCTCCAAGAAGGATTAAAAGAAGAAGTAAGATTAAGAGTAAAATTATTACTATTAAAAAGGGCAGTTTGCTTTTTTTTCCCTCTTTTATTACAACTACGTTTTCTTCAGCCACTTATTACCTTATAGGTATTTTTTTAAAACTTGAGGTATTTCTATGCTTCCGTCGGCTTTTTGGTAATTTTCCATAATAGCTACAAGTGTTCTTCCTACAGCCAGGCTGCTGCCGTTAAGAGTATGTACGAGTCTGTTTTTCTTTCCGTCTTTATATCTGATTTTTGCACGTCTGGCCTGAAAGTCCCTGGTGTTTGAAATCGAACTTATTTCTCTGTATTTATTTTGGCTTGGAATCCATACTTCAAGGTCTATGGTTTTTGCCGCGCTAAATCCTAAATCTCCTGTACAAAGCATAACCTGTCTGTAAGGCAGACCGAGTTTTTCAAGGGCGCTGCTGGCACATCCCACCATATCTTCAAACATTTTATCGCTTTCTTCAGGACGGGTAATGGCTACAAGTTCTACTTTGTCGAATTGGTGTTGACGTATAATGCCTTTGGTGTCTTTGCCGTAACTTCCTGCTTCTTTTCTAAAACAAGGGGTATAAGCAGTTAATTTTATAGGTTTTGAGAGGTCTTGAATTATTTCGTCTCTAAATAGATTTGTTAAAGGAACTTCGGCCGTTGGTATGAGGTATAAATTTTCATTTTCTATTTTAAACAAATCGTCTTCGAATTTAGGAAGTTGGCCCGTACCTGTCATGGTTTCTTTATTTACCATAAGAGGCACCCAGACTTCTTCAAACCCCCATTCTCTGTTATGGTCCAAAAAGAAATTAATCAGAGCTCTTTCCACTCTTGCCGCATCTTTTTTCATAACGGTAAAGCGGCTTTTTGCAAGTTTAACGCCTCTTTCAAAATCCAGCCATCCGAGTTTTTCACCGAGTTCGTCATGAGATTTTGGTTCAAAATCGAATGTAGGTATTTCTCCTACTCTTTTTATTTCTACGTTATCGTTTTCGTCTTTTCCCACAGGTACATCATCGTCGGGAATGTTTGGAATTATTAAAGCTTTTTGAAAGAGTTTGGTTTCTATTTTTTCAAAAATTTTATTTATTTTTTCTATTTTGTCTTTTATTTTGGCAACTTCTTGTTTTAGTTTTTCTGCTTCTTCTTTTTTCCCTTCTTTCACAAGTTTTCCTATTTCTTTAGACAGGGCATTTCTTTTTGCCTGAAGTTCTTCTAAAACTTTTCGGGCTTCTTTTTTTTCTTCAAAAAGATTTTTTATTTCTTTTAAAGTATCTTCTTTTACGCCTTTTAACGCAAGCTTTTTAGAGATGTTTTCAAAATCCCTCTCAAGTAACTTTAAGTCTATCATTTATTTCCTTTAAATGTAATTTTATTATTAATTTGTTATTATTTGATATAATATTCATTGGATAATTTTAACATAAAAGGAGAATAAATGAAAAAGAAACTGGTCGCTTTGGGATTAAGTGCACTTGTTGCCTCTACATTGATGGCAAAAGAGATTAAGGTAGGAATTTTACAGCCTCTAACAGGACCTATTGCAAGTTACGGACAAAATGCTTTAAAAGGGATAAAAATAGCTTATGAAAATTTCAAAACTTTGCCAAACGGCGATAAAATAGTATTGGTAGTGGTAGATAACCAGTTTGATAAAGTCCAAAATGTAAACGGATACAAAAGACTTGCAAGCGGTGAAAAAGTGGTTGCAATCGAGGGACCTCTTGCAAGTTCGATGGCATTGTCTATAAAAAGATTTGCAGAAAACACTAAAACACCTACGGTTACCCAAATTGCCACAAACCCGAGGGTTACCAAAGGAAGCAAGTATATTACAAGAGCATGTTTTACAGATGATTTTCAAGGAACTGTTGCCGCTAAATACGCATTAAAACACAATTTTAAAAACGCGGTAATTGTATTTGATATGAAACAGGATTATTCCGTAGGTCTTGCAAAAGAATTTGCAAAAGCATACAAAAAAGGAGGAGGAAAAATTCTTAAAAAACTGTTTATAAACAGCGGTGATAAAGATTTCAACGCTCAGGTGGCCCAGATTAAAAGACTGAATCCCGATTTTATTTACGCTCCGATTTATGCGCCTGAGGGTGGACTTTTCGTAAGACAGTTAAGAGCCGCCGGGGTAAAAACGCCTTTAATGGGTGGAGACGGACTTGCCGATGTTAATTTAATGACAAAACTTGCCGGAAAAGCTGCCAACGGTGTAATGTATACGGACCATTTCGACCCTGTAAAAGCTCCTACGCCTTATTCTGAAAAATTTATTAAAGAATATAAAGCCAAATACAGTAAACTTCCAAATGCGTTTGCCGCAACAGGAGCGGACGGATATATCTTGATATACAACGCAATAAAACAGTGTGACACAAAAGCAAATAAAACAAACCTTCAGTTCAAACAGTGTATTAATAATGCAATCAGACACTCTAAAAATGTGGAAGCGGTTACAGGTTATTTAACAATTGATCCTAAAACAGGAAACCCTATCAATAAACCTGCAGTTGTAGAAGAGATTCAAAACGGTAAGGCGGTGTTTAAAGAATTGGTTAAGCCTTAATTTTTTCTCCCTTTCGGGAGTAAAAACATTAAACGGCATTGAGGTGCTTTTTAATGTTTTTAATTTTTAGTAAAGAGGTAAAATGGATTATACTAAACCTGTAGAAATTGCACCGGATATATATTGGATAGGATATGTGATTCCCGATGACCCTTTTCAGTGTCATGTTTATTTGATAAAAAACGGAAGCGAATCGATTTTAATAGACCCGGGAAGTATGATTACGTTTCCGGTTGTTTTGGATAAACTTACTTCAATTGTTCATATAAGGGATATTAAGTATATTATAATGCATCATCAGGATCCCGATATTGTAGGATGTTATTCCACTTTTGAAAAAATTTTGCCAAAAGGGGAGAGGTATATAGTTACCCATTGGCGGACTGAAATGCTTTTGAAACATTATATGTGGGAAACTCCTTTTTATTTAATCGATCAGCATAACTGGAAACTTAAAGCGGGAAAAAGAGAGCTTGAATTTGTTTTTACGCCTTATGCACATTTTCCGGGGGCGTTTTGTACATATGATAAAAAAACCGGGATTTTATTTTCAAGTGATTTATTCGGAGGACTGACCGAAGAATTTTCACTTTTCGCTAAAAGTGTTGATGATTATTTTGAAGCGGCAAAACCGTTTCATAAACACTATATGCCAAGCAGTGAAGTTTTACATCACGCACTTAAACAGGTTCAGAAAAAACATCCTTCAATGATAGCGCCTCAACACGGCTCGATTATTAAAAAAGAATTTATCGATCCTCTTATAGAAAAATTAATGGATTTGGAGTGCGGACTTTATCTTCTTGATGATTATGAAAGCGATTTGTATATTTTAAACAAAACCGATGAGGTTTTAAAACGCTTTTTTAAAG
>NZ_JBMXVQ010000046.1:0-4128 GCF_053999135.1 Caminibacter sp. | reverse complement strand
ACGCTTACAGGTTTTTGATTGAGTGCGATAACGAAAAAGGTGTTTTTGTGAGCGATTTTGATATGGACGGATATGAAGAAGTGAGCGTAAAAATCGAAAAAATAATAGCCGTTTTTAATAAAAACGGTGAGCTTATCGAATTTGACGACAGAGAAAAAAGATTTAACTTTTCAAATACCATAAGAAGGTATAAAGAGAGGTATCATTTTGAAAATAAAAAAGAAAAAAATAATAAAAAAGTCGCCACCATTCATGAAATAAGCACAGATTTAGGAAAATATAAAGAAGAACTTTTTTTTGACAGGTATTACAGATATTCTTTTATAGACCATCTGATAGAAAAAGTTGATAATGAATCTTTTAAAAAAGATAATTTTGAGGATTTTATAAAAAGGAGTTTTAAAAGGGAGGGGTTAAGTTTTAGAAATTCTCAAATAAAAAAAAGTTTTGAAATAGAAAAAAGCGGAATAAATTTTGAAATAGAAAACAAAACCGATTTTGTTTATGCGATGGAGATGAATTTTCATTTTGCCTGGATGGATAAAATAAAAATAAATGAAAATTATATCCTAGACCCTTTTACTGAGAGAAAAATTATATTTGATTTTGAATATGATAAAATGTTTTATTTTATTTTAAATACCATAAACCGCGATGAAAAGGGGTTTTGTAAAATCGCTCAGGGTGTGTCAATACTTTTTACTTTTAAAAATAAAAACATAAAAGGAAAACTTTGTCTGAAATAAGAAAAGATTATTTAAGAAACGATTATGTAATAGTTGCCCCCGAGAGGCTTCACAGACCAATAGAGATGGAATGCAAAAGCAGAAAAAACATTAAAAACTGTCCTTTTTGCCCCGGAAAAGAGCATTTAGCACAGCCTGAAATTT
Source organism: Caminibacter sp. (assembly GCF_053999135.1). Taxonomy (NCBI): domain Bacteria; kingdom Pseudomonadati; phylum Campylobacterota; class Epsilonproteobacteria; order Nautiliales; family Nautiliaceae; genus Caminibacter; species Caminibacter sp. Next base: position 3,238 of record NZ_JBMXVQ010000046.1, on the reverse strand, counting down.
ATTCTCTTAAAATTAACGGCAAATGGCAGACAAGAGTTGTGCCGAATTTATACAAAGCGGTAATGGTTGAAGCGCCTTTAAAATCAAGGGAAGTCGGGGTAAATGAAAAATTCGAAGGTTTCGGGGCTCATGAAGTGATAATAGATACCCCAAGACATATCAGAAGTTTTGATATGGATGAAAAAGAGATTTTTTACTGGCTAAAAACAATAAAGGCAAGGGTTGAGGATTTAAAAAAAGATAAGAGACTGAGTTTCATAAATGTTTTTAAAAATGACGGCGAAAACGCGGGGGCAAGCCAAACTCATCCCCACACCCAGATTATCGCCCTTCCTTTAATGAGTAATAATCAAAAAAGATATTTTGAGTTTTTGCATAATTTTTATTTAACTCACGGCAGAAGCGCACTTGATGATTTATTTGAGAATGAAAAAGAGAGTGAGCGGGAAATTATAAAGAGTGATAATTTTCTTGTTTTTGCCCCTTATGCGTCGGAATTTGCCTTTGAGGTAGCCATTCTTTCAAAAAATTCTACATTAGAGAATCTAAACGAACTAAGCGTTTTAATTAAAAAAGTTTTTAAAGCACTTAAAGACGAATTAAACGAATTTGATTTTAACGTGCTTTTTTATTTTGCACCTCTTAACAAAAACTTTGAAAATGAAACGTTTTTTGACGATATTGATAGATTTTTCCGATTCTTTATAAGAATTACTCCTAGAATTTATAAGCTTGCTGGGTTTGAGATTTCAACAAACATCAAAATAAATCCCGTTTTGCCTGAAATTGCGGCCGGGCTTTTAAGGAAAAAAATTGATAGCAATTGATATAGGCGGGACTTATACGAGATATAAGATTAAGGAAGAAATTTTTGTATTAAAAACTGAAGAGATAAAACTTTTGGAGTTTTTGGAAAGTTTAATTAAAAAGTATTCTCCTAAAAAAATTGCGATATCTTTTGCGGGGCAGGTGAAAAATAACATTATTTATTCTTCTCCTAATACAAAATTTGAAAAAATCGATTTGAGTGAAATAGAAAAAAAATATAACATTAAAATAATTTTGGAAAACGATTTAAACTGTGCGGCTTTGGCTGAGAGCAGGTATTTTAAAGCAAAAAATCTTGTAGCTTTATATTCGGGAACCGGGCTTGGGGCAGGAATAATTGATAAAGGCAAAATAGTAAAAGGAAGGGGGTTTGGAGGTGAAATAGGGCATATTCCTTACAAACCTACGCCGTTTAAATGCAGCTGCGGCAAAAACAACTGTCTTGAATTTTTTGCAAGCGGAAGCGGGATTGAAAAAATGAGTAAAATTTATAATTGCAACGGATTTGACTGTAATAAGGTAAAAGAGGAATATATAAAAGCTTTGATGTATGCAGTAGGGGTTTGTTTTTCCCTTTTTGACCCTGAAATACTGGTTTTAGGAGGCGGCGTTATTGTAAATAACCCCTGGATTGTAAAAGAGGTTGAAAAGAGAAAAGACAAATATATTCCAAAATTTAATACCCAAAAAATTGAACTTACAAAACTAAAAGACGCTTCGCTAACAGGCGCCGAGATACTTTTAAAGGAGAGAAAATGAATATAATTTTTACCGCGGCTGAATGCGCCCCTTTTGCAAAAACGGGAGGGCTCGGGGATGTTGCGGCGGCGCTGCCAAAAGCGCTTAAAAAACTTGGGCATAATGTAAAAGTGGTGATTCCCAGATATTATAAAATCGACAAAAACTCTTTAGAACATATCCCGGGTGAGCTTATCGTTCCTATGGGAAGTCTTGGAACGCTTAAGGCGGGAGTTTTTAAATCAAAAATTCCAAACAGCGATGTTGAAATTTATTTTATAGATTATGAGGATTTTTTCGGAAGAAACGGGCTATATACCGATGAGAGCGGATATTCATATCAGGATAACGATATAAGATTTGCTTTTTTATCCGTTGCAACGTTTGAGCTTTGTAAAATGCTGGGATTTAATCCCGATATTTTTCACGCAAACGACTGGCATACGGCTGCGGTGCCCGTTTTATTAAAAACCAGATATAAAGAGTTCAACGCTAAATCGGTTCTTACCATTCATAACCTTCAGCATCAGGGGCTTTTTGATAAAAGAGTGATGGATATTTTGCAAATTCCATGGAATCATTTCAATCCGTATGAACTCGAAGCCTTAGGAGGCGTTAATCTTTTAAAAGGCGGTATAACGTTTGCCGATGCCATAACGACTGTTAGTAAAAAATACGCCTTGGAAATCCAGACCCCTGAGTTTGGGTTCGGGCTTGAGGGTCATATAAGGGCGCATTCGTATAAACTTTACGGAATATTAAACGGTGTTGATTATGACGAATGGAACCCGGCTTGTGATAAATATATAGCTAAAAATTATGACATTGGCTGGATGGAAGGCAAAAAGGAATGTAAAAAAGAGCTTTTGGAAAAATTCGGACTCTGCGGGGAGGAAAAAGCGCTGATAGGATTTGTAGGAAGGTTTGCATGGCAAAAAGGAATAGAGCTTATTGCTCAGGCAATGGAGGGGCTTTTGCATTTGGATGCAAATTATGTTTTTCTCGGCACCGGTGAAAAATGGGCCGAGGGATTTTTCAGCGATATTGCAGGCAGATATCCCAATTTCAGGGTTTATGTGGGATTTTCAAATGAACTTGCCCACAAAATTGAAGCCGGGGCGGATATGTTTTTGATGCCAAGCATCTTCGAGCCTTGCGGTCTTAATCAGATTTATTCCCTGAGATACGGAACTCCCCCGATTGTAAGGGCAACGGGGGGACTTGACGATACGGTTGAAAATTACGACCCTTTTTTAAAAAAAGGCACCGGTTTTAAATTCTGGGAAGCCAGCAGGGATGCGCTTTATAACACCGTCAAATGGGCGGTTGATGTCTTTTATAACGACAAAGAGGGATTTAAAAATATAGTAAATGAAGGGATGAGAAAAAGGTTTTCATGGGAAAGGGCGGCAAAAGAGTATTTGAAAGTTTATGAAAGGGTTTTGAATGACTGATTTTGATATCTATCTTTTTAAGGAAGGCACCCATACGAAACTGTGGCAGAAAATGGGGGCTCATATTGAAAACGGGGGAGTCAGGTTCAGGGTATGGGCTCCGAATGCAAAATATGTAAGCGTTGTAGGGGATTTCAACGGATATGATAGAAATAAAAATCCTTTAATGAAAAAAGAGGGCGGAATATGGGAAGGGGTTGTAAAAAACGCAAAAAAAG
>NZ_JBMXVQ010000045.1:0-4436 GCF_053999135.1 Caminibacter sp. | reverse complement strand
TTCCATAGCACCCGTCCCGGAGCTTGTAAGAAATACGGCTTCAGGAAGGTGGGTAATTTTTTTGAACCTCTCAAGAGCTTCAAGTAAAATTGCCTTAAATTCAGGCGTTCTGTGATGAATCGTCTCTTTTAAAAACGTCTCCCTTACAAAAAGAGGTATTTCAACAGGTCCCGGTGTAGCCAAAATCATTTTTCTTCCTTTCAAAGTCTATTATAAAATTTTTAAGTTTTTCTAATTTCATAGGTTTTGCAAAATAATATCCTTGAATTATATCACAATTAAGTTTTTTTAATACTTCAAGTTCCTCTTTAGTTTCGACACCTTCGGCAACTGTTTTAATATTCAGACTTTTTGCCATAGCTATAATCGCTTTGGTAATAATTTCGTTTTTTGAGTTATGAATATTGGAGACAAAAACCCTGTCTATCTTTATTTCATCGGGCAATATCCTTGTAAGATATTTTAACGTCGTATTACCGGTTCCAAAATCGTCAAAAGAAAGTTTTATACCAAAAGAGCGTAAAATTTTTACCACCCTGTTCAGCTCGTCCCAATATTTTACCAGCTTTCTCTCAAGCAGCTCAAGGGTTAAAATTCTTCTTTTTTCTTTTTTTAAAGAAGACAAAACCTCAAGATAATATTCGCTTACAAGCTCTTTGATATCAACATTGACACTGACTCCTATATCCGTTTTTAAAGTTGTATTCAAAATGGTTATATCATTTACGGCCTTGTTGAGAACAAAAAGACCTATGGGTTTTAAATATTTGGAATTTTCCATAATAGATATCCATTTTTCATTAGGAATAATTCCGTAAATATGATGCTCCCACCTGAGTAGTGCTTCAACTCCTATAATTTTTAAAGTGTGTATATCTATCTTTGGCTGATATAAAATAAATAGTTCATTTTTTTTTAAAGCTTCTGCCAAATCTTTTTCCAGTCTTTTAGACTCTAAAAATTTAGCTTTAAGTTTTTTTGAAAAAAAACAAAATTTTTTGTTTTCAGTATTAAACTTTATCTCATTCAACGCTAAATCGGCGGCCTGAAGCAACTCGTCTTTATTTGTTCCATCTTTTGGAAAAACAGCAATTCCGGCCATAATTGAAATTTCAATAAAGGAATGTTCAAATTTAACCGGTTCTTCCAAAGACCTTATTAAAATTTCGACATATTTTTGAACATCCAAGCCCCTAAAATCTTTTAAAATAATTACAAACTCATCAGCTCCGATTCTAGCAAGAAACCCGTTTGCTGTAATGTTTCTTTTTATTCTGTTGGCTACTTCCTGCAAAACTGTATCCCCGGCTTCCTGACCGTAAAAATCATTAATAAATTTAAAACCTTTTATATCCAAAAAAATAACGGCAAATTCGCCTTTTTTATTTTTATATTCTTCAATGGTCTCCTCAAGCTCTTTAAAAAAGTATCTTCTGTTAGGAAGAGAAGTCAAGGTATCTATAAGCAGTGAAAATCTGTTTTTTAGTTTAATAGCGTCTTTTAGATATAAAATTAAAAATTTAGTAATTTTCCTATTATGCTTAAAAAGAAAAATTTCTTCTTTATCATTTTTTATAAGTTTTATTTTTAAAAAATTTGTAAAAGCGTATACTTTAATTTCTCCAAACCTTCCTTTTTCCATTTTCAAAAATTTATCAATTATTTTAGCGGTATTCACGGAAGAAACATAATCTTCAAAAGAAAATTCTTTAAAAATAAAAATTAAAATCTCTTCTACTTCTTTTAAATTTAAATCCTCTTTTACCACACTGCTGTAAATCAGTTTCATTTTTTACTGCCTTTAATTTCTTTTATAATCAAAACTCCAGCATCGTCCTCTTTTTTCTTTTTCAAAATTTTCGAAAGTTCTTCAAAAGAGTTTATATTCCGGTTAATATCTATTCCGTCACTGAAAAACATTATATCGTCCCTTGGAAGAGTAATTTTCCTATCTTTCAAAGAAGATTTAAAAAAGGGAGATTCTTTATAAAAAGATTTTTCTTTATAAAAATATCTGATATTGCCGAAATGAAAAAAAGAGATATTTTCTTTAATCTCTCCCAATACCAAAGCGGCATCCTTTCCGTTATAAAGATATCTTACCACTTCCAAAACATCCTCTAAATAAAAAAACCTGAATCCGAACAAAAGTTTACGCAATTTTTTTGAAGAATAATAAACATCTTCATTTCCGTGTCCCACAATATCCCAAAAGGCAAAAAAATATTTTTCCCCAACTTTTTCAAATATTCCGCAATCTCCGTTGGTAGTAACGGACAAATAAGGCGAAACCTTTAAAAAAGCCCTGATATCTTCAAATTCTTTACTAAAAATACAGTATTGCACTTTTTCATTGTCAAAAAAATAAAAAATAAACTTTTTACCTTCCTTTTTGGGAATTATCTCAAAAGAATCTACCAGGTTTATAATAAGATTAAGACCTATCCCCAATGTTTTTGAAGTACTGTATCCTCTTAAAAACGCTTTTTTAATATCAATTTTGTTAAAAAAATCTTCAAAAACCAATTTATACCCGTTTGTTAATTTAAAAAACTTAAAAACCCCTTTTGAAGCGTGTTTTATAATATTAAGCCCGGCTTCCTTTGCAACAAGAATAAATTTTTTGCCAAAAGGAGTCAAAAAATGTAAAATATCATATACATCCTCATAAGAAGAAATTTCTTTTTTATATATCAAATTTCATCCTCAAAAAGCCCTTCAAGTTCAATATCCCACAAAGAAATAACAGAAGCTATACAAGGAGGCAGACAGCAGAAATAGACATTTTTACCGATAAGTTCAAGACCTTTTTTAACCCTAAAAAGGGCTTTAAAAGAAATTTGGTCTATTGTTTTTAACCGATGAAAATCAAAAATTATTATTTCCTCTTTTTTATCAGCCCATTTCCTAAAATTATCTTCTATCTCCCTTGCTGAAATAAACTCATTTAAAACTACTTTATATTTCCTCATCATCAAACGCTTTAATGGCAAGCTCTAAATTGGCTCTGGTAGGAATAGGTAAATCAATTTCGAGATGAACCATTGTTTCGGCAACAGCAGGAGTAATACCGCTCATAACCATTTTTGCCCCTATTGCTTTTATGCCTCTATAAATTCTTACAAACTGGTTTGCCACTTCCGTATCTATAACAGGGACCCCTTCTATATCTATAATTACCCGTAAAATTTCTTCTTTTCTAATAGTCTCTAAAATATTTCTCATCAGATTTAATGCTTTTTCCGAATCCATAAAACCGATTAAAGGCACTAAAATTGTTTCTTTATTAAGCTTTAAAATAGGAATTTCCATTTTTTTAATCGTTTTGAGCTGTTTTTGGATAATATCCAATCTTTTCTTTTCAAATTCTTCATAAATTCCAAGAGCCAGGGAATAAATAAATTTATTCAGCATTAAAATTTCCCTCTCATCCAATCCAAAATCGCTTCTTTCTATTAAATAAATTAAATTTTCTAAAGACTTCGTTATCTCCTGCGGAGATATTTCGTATTTACTCATATCCTCCACAAAATCATCTAAATGTTCATTTATGTTTTCGCCTTTTATTTTAGCAATAACCGCATCATAAAGTTTTGAAAACTGGTATTTCAATTCGCTCTCATCAAGTTCTATTTCGATATTTTTTAACCATTCGTTTAGAATTTCTTCTTTTTGTTCCAAAAGTTTTTTAAACATTTTTATCCTTTAATTTTTTCAGCAATTATTTCAGCATCAAATCCGAAATATTTATATACTTCAGGTCCTTTACCGCTGGCTCCGAAAGTATCCATGCCTATTACCTCATCGGCGTATTTATACCATTCAAACCCTCTGTTTGCTTCAATAGCTACTACTTTACCTTTAAGAAGTTCATTTTTAAACTCTTTATCCTGCTCATCAAACAGCTCAAAACAAGGGACGCTTACAACCCTTGCGTCTAATTTCTCCGCTACGTCCATTGCCAAATTTACTTCGCTTCCACTCGCTATAAGAGTCAAATCATCTCTTCCGTCTCTAAGAAGATAAGCACCACGGCTTAAATCCACTTCTTTTGGAGTAATATTTTTAAGCCCCTGACGGCTAAGGGCAAAAGCAACAGGTGCGTCGATATTAAGCGCCGCTTTCCATGCATTTACGTTTTCGTTCGCATCAGCCGGTCTGAATACGTAAAGATTCGGAATTGCTCTAAGAGACGTTAAATGCTCAACAGGCTGATGGGTAGGTCCGTCTTCTCCCACTACAATACTGTCGTGTGTAAAAATCCAGTAGTTTTTATGACTGCTAAGAGCGGCGATTCTAAGCGCCCCTCTAAGGTAATCGCTAAATACCAAGAATGTTGCAGCATACGGTAAAAATCCGTAAGCACTGAATGCATTGTTAATTGCAGCCATTGCGTGTTCTCTGATTCCGTATTGAATGTTTCTGCCGTGAGGAAA
>NZ_JBMXVQ010000044.1:0-7697 GCF_053999135.1 Caminibacter sp. | reverse complement strand
TTTACATCAAAGTCAAAATCTGTTCTGTTTTCAAAATCTATCATTTTAAAGCCTTTTTTAGTAAAATTATACAAAAAGGCTTTCTATGAAAAAAGCGGTAGTGATTTTAAGCGGGGGTATGGATTCTGCAACTTCGGCTTTTATAGCAAAAAAAGAAAATTATGAAATAATACCTCTTCATTTTAATTACTCACAGAGAACTGAAAGAAGAGAATTAAAAGCGTTTAACGATATCTGCAACTACTTAAATATTCCGAAAGAAAAACGTTATATTATAGATATTCCGTTTTTTAAAAAAATAGGTGCAAGTGCGCTTGTTGATGAGAGCATAGAAGTTCCGGTTGACGGTATTAAACCCGGAATTCCCGTCACTTACGTACCGTTTAGAAACGGTATATTTTTAAGTATAGCGGCCGCCGTTGCCGAAAAAGAAGGCGCTGAGGCGATATATATAGGCGTAGTGGAGGAAGATTCAAGCGGATACCCCGATTGCACGGAAGAGTTTATAATTTATATGGAAAAAGCTATAAATACCGGGACTAAGCCCGAAACTAATATAACGATAAAAACTCCTTTAATTCATTTAAAAAAAGAGGATATTGTAAAAAAAGCATTGGAAGTCGGAGTGCCGCTTGAGCTTACATGGAGCTGTTATAAAGAAGAAGAAAAAGCGTGCGGGGTGTGTGACAGTTGCAGGTTAAGACTCAAAGGCTTTGAAAAAGCAGGTATAAGAGATAAAATTCCGTACAAGGGTTAGTATGCGTTTTTTAATTCTTTTAATTGCCGCAATGCTTTTTGCAAAAGACGTAACCTTGCAGTTTAACTGGCTCCCGCAGTTTGAATTTGCCGGATATATAGTTGCAAAGGAAAAAGGGTTTTATCAAAAAGAGGGTCTTAATGTAAAATTTTTGTATTATAATCCTAAAATTACCGTAATGGATGCGGTAAAATCAAAAAAGGCTGATTTCGGAATAGAAGAAATCGACGTATTTGAAAAATATTTAAAAGGCGAGCCGTTTAAGGCAATAGCTGCGATTTTTCAGGATTCTCCCCATGCACTGATGGCTATCAGGGAATACAATATTACCGATTTAAATGATTTAAAACATAAAAGACTTGCATTAAAATACGGTAAAAAAATACCGGTCGGTATTCAACTTATGCTCTTAAGTAACGGTTTAAATCTGAGTGATTTTAAACTTTATCCCGTAACATTTAATATTAATGATTTGATAAACAAAAAATATGACGCCATTACTGTTTATATTTCAAATGAGCCGTTTTTATTAAAACAAAAAGGCTACACCCCTGTAATTTTTTCGCCTAAAGATTACGGTTTTCATTTTTATTCCGGAATTATATTTACTACAAAAGAATATTTTGTTAAAAATCCAAAGACGGTGCAAAAATTTTTAAAAGCCACAATAAAAGGCTGGAAATGGGCTTTTTCGCATATAGACGAAACGGTTGATTTAATTTATAACAAATATAATCTTTTACATAAGTCAAAAGAGGCTTTAAAATATGAAGCAGATGTTTTAAAAAAACTGGCAGGTGAGAATATAGGCGAAATATCTCTAAACAGACTAGAGGAAATCAGCAATTATTATAAAATTTTGGGATTGAAGGTTAAAAAAGACGTTAAAAGTTTTATTTATGACCCCGGCAAAGTATATTTATCTGAAAAAGAAAAAGAGTATTTGCAACAACATAAAGTCTTTAATGTATGCATAGACCCTAACTGGCCTCCGATTGAGTATGTTGAGGATGGAAAACCCAAAGGAATTGCCCAGGATGTTTTAAAAATAGCGGCAAATAAATTAAACGTAAAATTTAACATCATAAAAACCAGGTCTTGGAAAGAGAGTATGAAACTCTTTAAAGAGGGTAAATGTCAGCTGTTGGCTGAAGCTGTTAAGACAAAAGAACGTGAAAAATTTGCATATTTTACCAAACCTTATTTAAGATATAAAATGGCTTTTATTACGCGTCAAGGCACGCCTTTTATAAATTCTATAGAGGAAGTTTTGAATAAAACGTTAGCCAGGCAGAAAAGCAGTGCGCTGATTGAAATATTAAAGCAAAAATATCCTAATATTAAGATATTAAAGACTGAGACGACCCTTGAAGCCTTTAAAGCTGTGGCTGAGGGAAGGGCATATTATACATTAGCCATACTGCCGGTTGCAAGTTATATAAACTATAAATATCTTTTAAATTTGCAAGTTTCTGGGTATAGCGATATAAATTACAATATCTCAATGGCTGTAAATAAAAAATATCCTTATCTTTACAGTGCCCTCTCAAAAGCGCTTGATACAATAGAGCCAAATGAAATAAACTCCATTACCAAAAAATATATGTATGCGGTTATTTCAAAAATTGATTATAAACTTGTGACAGGTGTAATTGTATCTTTTTTTATAATAGCTGTATTTTTTTATTACAGACATATATTGCTTAAAAAAATGAATAAACGTCTAAAAGATGAAGTTAAAAAGGCAGTGTCGGAAAAATTAAAAGCGATTTATGTGGATAATGTTGCTGGGTGTTATACGATAGCGAAAATGGTTGATGATAAAAACCCTGAAAAATACGCAATTATTCTGAATATTAGGAATTTCAGCAAAATAAATTCGGTTTACGGTTTTTCTGTAGGTGATAAGGTATTAAGAGCGGTATGTAAAAAATTAAAAGAAATAAAGCAAAACGTTTACAGGCTTGATGCGGATGAGTTTATAATTTTCAGCAATGACTATAAAAAAGATATTGAGAAAATAAAGGAAGCTTTTAATAAAGAAATAAAAATTAACAATCTCTATTTTAAACTCTCGTTTTATTTCGGTGTAGCGGAAAATAATGAAGATATACTCAGACATTTGACGGTTGCTTTGAAAACAGCAAAAAAGAACCTCTCGGAATATTTTGTATTTAAAAAAGAAGAAGAAAAAGAACTTAAAGATTTTTTTAAATTTAATGATTATTTATTAAAAGCAATTCATAATGAAGAAGGCTATTCAATTGAACCGTATTTTCAGGGGATTTATTCTTATAAAAACAAAAAAATAGGAAAATATGAAGCACTCGCAAGACTTATAGTAAAAGAGAAGGTATATACTCCGTATTATTTTATTGATATTGCCAAAACTTCAGGATTTATTACGGATTTGACCAATATAATGATAGAAAAAAGCATGAAAGCCGCTAAGGAATACGGCTTTGACGTATCGATTAATCTGACCGAAGAGGATTTTTTAAGGGATGATTTAATAGATTTTATCTGTAATAGAACAAAAAAATACGGGTTAAACCCTTCGTCTGTAACATTTGAAATACTTGAGAATATTGCAAACAAACAAATGAATGCAATTAACTATAAACTTAAAACCTTAAAGAAATTGGGATATAAAATAGCAATTGACGATTTCGGGGTGGAAAACAGTAATTTTGAAAAGATTGCGGATTTGGAGATAGATTATGTTAAAATTGATGCTAAATTTATCAAAAACATATACCGTAATAAAAAATCGCGTATTCTTGTTGAGTCTATTGTATATTTTGCCCATAAACTCAATATTGAAGTTATTGCGGAATTTGTGGAAAATGAAGAAATAGACAATATATTAAAAGAACTTGGCATTGACTGCGCTCAGGGATATTTTTATTCAAAACCACATAAAAAGGATACACATGCAAAAGAAAATTCAAACGGTAAAAACGCTTCTTGATTCGCTTCCGTTTATAAGAAAATTTTACGGTAAAACCATAGTGATAAAATACGGGGGAAGCGCTCAGATTGACGAAAAACTAAAAGAGAGTTTTGCAATAGATATTTTAATGCTTTATATGGTCGGGATTAAGCCTGTAATAGTGCACGGGGGAGGAAAAAGAATTACGGAAATTTTAAAAGCCCTTAACGTCAAAACGGAATTTAAAGACGGAGTTAGGGTAACGACTGAAGAATCAATAAAAATAGCGGAAATGGTTTTAAGCGGAGAGATAAATAAAGAGATAGTAAATATGCTAAACCAGCATGGGGCAAAAGCAATAGGTATTAACGGTAAAGATATGAGTTTTATGAAAGCAAAATCCCTTATAGGATATACGGGCGAAATTATTTCTGTTGACGGTGTTTTTGTAAATAAACTTTTAAGCGAAAATCTTATTCCGGTAATTGCACCTATTGCGGCGGGTGAGGGTGCCACACATCCCGGATACAATATAAACGCCGATACGGCCGCTAGTGAAATAGCCGCGGCGATAGGAGCTAAAAGGGTGGTGTTTTTAACGGATACGCCGGGAGTTTTGGATAAAGAAGGTAATCTTATCAGTTCTCTTAGCAGTAGAGAGATAGAAAAATTAAAAAAAGACGGAACGATTGGAGGGGGAATGATTCCAAAAGTAGACGCGGCTTTGAGCGCTGTTAGAAGAGGAGTGGAAAAAGCCCATATTATCGACGGAAGGGTTGAGCATTCAATTCTTTTAGAGCTTTTGACAAGCGAGGGAATCGGAACGGAAATAAAGGAAAAATAATGAATTATATATGGACGGAGCTATTTTTAATATTTTTGGCGGTTTTTTCAATGCTAAGTTGTTTGGTTTTTCTACTACTTAAGTACTTATGTGAGGTCTTACCATTTCGGTATAACTTTTGCTAAAATGGTATAAACCAATTTATGAAAGGAAATAGATGAAATATAAAGTAAAAAAACCGATTCCGGGATTTGAAAACGTAAATGAGGTGGAGCTTGTGGAGGTGGATAACAATTTTTCGATTTTAAAAGATGAAAAAGGAAATGTTTTATTTACTCTTATCAATCCTTATTCGATGAGGGAGTATGTGTTTGAAATTCCGGCCGATGTAAAGGTTTTGCTTGATTTAAACGATAATTCGGAGGTTTTGGTTTTTAATAATGTTGTTATGAAAGAACCTATTACCGAAGCCGTTGTTAATTTCAAGGCACCTTTTATTTTTAATCCTGAAAACAATACATGTGCTCAGCTTGTTTTGGAAAATGAGGGGTATGCAAAGATTGGAGATTTTATAAAAGAATAGTATAATTCGCCCTAAAAAAGGGTGAATTTGCCTTTATCAAAATTAAATAAAGAACAGTTTGAAGCGGCTACCGCTCCTGTTGGGCATAATCTTGTTATTGCCAGTGCCGGGACGGGGAAAACTTCCACAATAGTGGGGCGTATAGCATATCTTCTTCAAAACGGCGTTAAACCTTCTGAAATTCTACTGCTTACTTTTACCAATAAAGCCGCCGCCGAAATGAAAGACAGGGTTGCGTCGGTATTACCGCATGCAAAAGAGATAGAAGCCGGGACGTTTCATTCGGTAAGTTACAGATGGCTTAAAAAACTTAATAAAAACTTAGTGTTAAAACAGCCTAAGGACTTAAGAATTCTTTTTAAATCCATTTATGAAAAAAGAGATTTTTCCAGGCTTGGAATAGAAGAAAAACCTTATTCTGCAAATTATCTTTTCGATTTGTATTCGCTTTATCTTAATTCAAACGCCTCTTCTTTTGAAGAGTGGCTTGTAAAAAGAGCTCCTCTTCAAGAAGAGTATGCTTTGATTTATGAAGATATATTTGAAGAGTATGAAAACGTAAAAAAAGAACATAATCTGGTTGATTTTAACTCTTTGCTTATAGAAATGATAAAAGCTCTAAAAAGCGGTATTGAAAATCCTTACAGGGAGATACTTGTAGATGAATATCAGGATACCAATCCGCTTCAAAACGAATTTATAGAATCGGTAAAAAAAGAGGGGTTGTTTTGCGTTGGGGATTACGACCAGAGCATTTATGCTTTTAACGGGGCCGATATTTCCATTATTTCTACTTTTGATAAAAGATACGAAAATGCAAAAGTTTTTACTCTTAAAAAAAATTACCGAAGTTACGGAGAAATTTTGGAAATAGCCAACAGGGTTATTAAAAATAATCCCAGAATTTATCCCAAAAGTCTTGAAGTGACCAGAGGTTACAGCGGAGAATTTCCAAAAGTTTTAATATATAACGATACTTTTGAAGAATACAGGGATATAGCTTCCAGAATTTTGGCTTCTACGACAAAAAGAGATGAAATAGCCGTGCTTTTTAGAAATAATTCAAGTGCCGACGCTATTGAAGCAATGCTTAGGGAAAAGGGTATTGAGTGTAAAAGAAAAGGAGGGGTTAGTTTTTTTGAATCGCGTGAAATAAAAGTAACGTTGGATTTATTGACTTTTTTAGTTAATCCAAAAGACATTATGGCTTTTATACATATTTTTGAATATGCAAAAGGGGTTGGAAGCGCTATAGCCTCGGAAATTTTTGAAGCTTTGAATATTTTGGGAGACGGGAATGCTGTTAAAGGTTTTTTATCTCCGGATACATCCAAAAAGGTGTTTACAAAAAAAAGAACTTCTTATCAGCTGGGTCTTTTTGATGATTTCGTAACGCTTGGGAGTGTTGCCAAATTTAAGAATTTGGGTTTTGAAGAAGATTTTTTAAGTAATCCTGTTTTAAGACATCCAAAACTTTCTATTCAGGGAGCGGAGTTTTTGTATTGGTTTTATTCTTTATTAAAAAAAGTTAAAAGAATGAAAAATCCCCATTCCGTTTTTAACGAGGTTATAAATTCAAAAGTTTTTGAGGCTATAACAATTACGCTTGCAAAAGAGCGTTCAAAAGATAAAAACGGCAAAGGAGACAGGGGCAGGTGTGAGGAATCTCTTGAGAAGATAAAAAATAAGGTAAAAGTTTTAGGTAATCTTTTAAGAAACTACAACGATTTGGAAAGATTTTTAAACGCTATGGTTCTTGGAAGCAGCGAAATGAGTGAGGGAAGAGGCGTTAATCTTTTAACCGTCCATGCAAGTAAAGGGCTTGAATTTGAAGAAGTTTATATAGTGGATATGATGGAAGGCAGGTTTCCTAACATAAAGCTTTCTAAACCTGCCGGTGGAATAGAAGAAGAAAGAAGACTTTTTTATGTAGCGGTAACCAGGGCTAAAAATAAGCTTTTTTTTGCTTTGGCAAAAAGGGACAGGGTTAGAAATCAGGAATATGAACCTAGCAGATTTTTAACTGAGGCTGGATATCGTATGAACTGAGTTTTGAATAATTATTCAGTTGACATAGGGGGATAGGTGTGCTAAAATTGAGCTAAAAAAGGATGAGGATGAAAAATTTATCGGTAAAGAATAAAATTTTGCTTATTGTAATATCCTCGGTGATTCTTGTGAGTATTGTTTCAACGATGGTTGCCGTAAACAATATATATCGGGTAACCAATAAAAATATAGAAAATTTTAAAAAGACTATTATGGCTCAGAAGAAAAAAGAGCTTATGGACAAAAGTGAAATTATCGAAAAAATTGTTCTGTCTTATTATGACAGGACAAAACCGGAATCCATTGAAAAAAACGCCAAAGAAGATTTGGCTCAGCGAATGGATATCCTTTTTCACATAATAAATACTTATTATGAAAAAAATAAGGACAAATTAAGCGAAAGTGAACTTAAAGAACGTATAAAAGAGCTTGTAAAATCCGCAAGATACGGAAAAAGCGGTTATTTTTGGATAAATGATTTTAACTATAAGATGGTAATGCATCCTATAAAACCTCAGTTTGACGGAAAAACGTTTATCAATACTCCAAAAGTTCCCTTTGTAGAACTTGGAGTAAACGCCCTTAAAAAATG
>NZ_JBMXVQ010000043.1:0-4137 GCF_053999135.1 Caminibacter sp. | reverse complement strand
TTATAAGTTTTGCCGTAGCATCAACATCCATAGCGTCAATTTCAGCCGTTTTTACTTCAACACCTAAACGCTCTTTAATATCTTTGGCTATTGCGTCGCATTTGCTTTTTGTGCGGCTGGCAAGTGTGATATTTTTAAAAATATGGTCGTTCATTGCGGCTTTGGGTGTGGGGGTTTTTTTGGTTTTTCCGGCTCCTATAATTAATAAATTACTCATTTTTGCTCCTTTTGTCCTTCTTTGTCCCAAAAAAACACGACCCATTTGTCGGTTTTTTTGATGTATATATCAGGCATTACTTTTGTATGGTCTTTATAAAAAATCGTAAGAGTTTTAAATTCAACTTCCGGATATAAACTTTTTAAAGTTTTTAAAACTTCTTTTAATGTTTCACCGCTGTCACTGATATCATCAAGCAGCAAAACTCTTTTTTTATTTTTTAAATCGGGGATATTGAAAATTTTCGGTTTCCCTAATTTTTTTTCATTTTCATAAGATATTGCGTTTAGAGAATAAATTTCGCGCATATCTAATCTTTCGGCTAAAAAATGTCCGATTGTCATTCCGCCTCTGGCAATTGCCAAAAGAGTATCGGGGTTATACTCTTTTATTTGAGGCTCTAAGACTTTTAAATCATTCATAAATTCGTCATATTTATAATAATATTTTTCCATTATTTAACCTCTATTATCTTAATAGGAAGTCCCTGGTTTTCCATCTCTTCAAAGAAAGGTTTGGCATCAAACTCTTCTACGTTGTGAACACCTTCTTTCCACCAGATTTTCTTAGCCATAAGTTTACATCCGATAATCGCCGGCACTCCCGTTGTATAGCTTACGCAGTGGGCTCCCGTTTCTCCTATGGCTTTTTCGTGGTTACAGATATTATAGATGTAGTAGGTCTTATCAACTCCGTCTTTTTTACCTTTTACCACTACACCTATATTTGTTTTACCTTTGTAGTTTTTGACTAAATCCTGTGGGTCTGGTAGTACTTTTGCCAAAAATTGTAGAGGAGATATTTTACATCCTTCACATATTTCAATTGGTTCAATACTAAACATTCCTACGTTTTTAAGTGCGTTGAAGTGATAAAGATACTGGTCGCTAAAACACATATAAAATTTTGCGCTTTTTAAATTTGGAAAATGTTTTACGATACTTTCAAGTTCTTCATGCCAGATAAGAATGCTTGTAGCTTCCCCGCATTCAGGGTATTCGTGTTTTACTTGAATTTCAAAGGGTTTTGTTGTTTTCCATTCACCGTCTTTCCAGTACTTACCCGGAAGATTCAGCTCTCTTAAGTTTATTTCAGGGTCGAAATTTGTAGCAAACGCTCTTCCGTGACTTCCGAAATTACAGTCGTATATTTCGATTTCTTCCAGCTCGTCCAAAAGATAATCGGCTGCGTATTTAACCATAACTGAAGTAACCCCCGGGTCAAACCCGCATCCAAGAAGAGCCATTGTGTGAGCTTTTTTAAAATCCTCATCAAGCGCCCACTGAAGGTCGTAATAAGTATCCGGATTATCTTCCGTCTCAGCCAATGCCGTATCTAAATACGCCGCACCGGTTTTAATACAGGCGTGCATGATAGGTAGATTTTGATATGGAAGTGCTACATGACATACGATATCGATATTTTCTTTTTTTATTAATTCTATTACGTTTTCTTCTTTATTTGCGTCAAGTGAATATGTTTTAATATCAATTCCTAATTTTTCTTTAATATCTTTTGCTATTTCGTCGCATTTGCTTTTCGTGCGGCTTGCCAATACTATATTCTCAAAAGTATCTCTGTTTTTTGCCGCTTTAAAAGCACTGACTCTTCCGACGCCGCCGGCACCTATTATCAATAAGTTTGCCATATCACTCCTTTTTAAAAAAATTATAACATTTTTAAAGCTATTATTTATGTTATAATTTAATTAAGTTCACTATTTTTGAAAGGGTTAAAAATGTTTTTTGGAAAAAAAGAGGAGGGTCATCAATCTTTTATTGAAAAAAAAGTTGATGAATGTTTAAAAACCATTAAAAATAAAGTGATTGACGAAAATTTTTTAAGAGGATTGGAGTCTTGTAAAACAACTGAAGAAAAGTTGGATTTTATTATGAAGTATTTAGAAAATATTACCTATGAATTTGATTATTTTATAAAACATTATCCCGTAGCAATGTTTGTAGTTGACCCTAAAAGAAAAATGATTGTCTGGAATGAAGAATTTGAAAAACTGACAGGGTTTAGTGAATATGAAATAAAAAATCTGGATATTCCCCAGGCTCCTAAAATTTTGTGGCCTGAAAATCCTAAGGAATGTAAAGTATGTCAACTTGTTTTAAAATATGAGCAGGAAAAGAGAAGCGGTATAGGGGTTGCCGAGATTATGAATAAAAACGGTGACATTATACCGGTCTATGTATATGTGGAACCGATAATAAAAAACGGTGAGGTTATGAAAACGTATGTCAGTTTAAGAAATTTAGTAGAAGAAAGAAAAAAAGAAGCCCAAATCAGAAAAGAATTTTTTGAAAAAGAGGCAAAGGAATTAATTAAAGTTCTGGAAAATATAGCCAATCATAAACTTAATAATGAATTTACTATTTCTGATGATAATGATTTTAAGATTTTGGAAAATCCTGTCAAAAATATTCAGAATACGTTAAGAAATATTATATTGTCTTTAAGAGAATCTTATGATGTTATCAAGGTTGTTTATGAGGATGTTTCTGATAGATTAAATAGGTTGGTGGAATGGAATGAAACCAAATTTTTGCCCTCTCAAATGGAAGTTAGTAACCGTTCTAAAGATTTAGCTGAATCTATGCAAGAAATCGAGAAAATGGTTGATATAATTAAAGATATAGCCGACCAGACAAATTTATTGGCCCTAAACGCGGCTATTGAAGCGGCAAGGGCAGGTGAACATGGCAGAGGATTTGCCGTTGTCGCGGATGAAATTAGAAAACTTGCCGAAAAATCCCAAAAAAGCGCTAGTGAAATTACGGCCATTATAAATCTTATAAAATCGAATGTTCAAAATATGAATTTAGATATAGAAAACACTCAAAAAGAAGCGCAAGAGCTTGTAAAAGAACTAAGAAATATAATGGAAAAATTAGCTTCTATTGCAAGGAATATGCAAGAACTTAACGAAATGATTAAAGATTTTAAGGTGTAACATGAAAGTATCTTTAATACAGCAGGAATATAAAGGTTCAAAAGAAAAAAACCGTTCTCATACGATTGAGATGATAAAAAAGGCAAAAGGCGAACTTGTTGTTTTGCAAGAGCTTCATCAGAGCGAATATTTCTGTAAATGTGAAGATACGAAATATTTCGATTATGCCGAAAGTTTCCAAGAAGACGTTGAATTTTGGAGAAAAGTGAGTAAAGAGCAGGATATCGTACTTGTTACTTCTTTATTTGAGAAAATAATGGACGGGATTTATTATAATACGGCTGTAGTTTTTGACAGGGGGAAAATTGCAGGAAAATACAGAAAAACACACATTCCTGACGACCCCGGATTTTATGAAAAATTTTATTTCACTCCTGGTGATGAGATTGAACCTATTGATACGTCAGTGGGCAGGCTTGGCGTTTTAGTGTGCTGGGACCAGTGGTATCCCGAACCTGCCAGGATTATGGCGCTTAAAGGGGCTGAAATTTTAATATATCCGACGGCAATAGGATGGCTTATGTGCCCTGAGGATAGAATTGACGAGCTTTGCGAAAAAGAAAACACACCTGAAGAAAAAGAAAAAATGCTAAATGCATGGACAAGCGTTCAAAGAGGGCATGCGGTGGCAAACGGGGTGTATGTTGTAGCTGTTAATAGAGTGGGCCGAGAAAAAGACCCATCAGGCGTGCTTGGGGGCATTGAATTTTGGGGAAACAGTTTTATTTTCGGCCCTCAAGGAGAAGAGCTGGCAAGAGGAGGAATTAATGAAGAAATTATAGAAGCCGATTTAGATTTAAAAAGGGCAAAAGAAGTTAGGAAAATCTGGCCGTTTTTTAGAGACAGAAGAATCGAACTTTATAAAGATTTAAGGAAAAGACATTGCGTTGGATAATTTGGTTTTTATTTTTTAATTTTTCTTTTGCTGTAACGCTAAAAGAAGTAAATAATACGGAAAATT
>NZ_JBMXVQ010000042.1:0-8326 GCF_053999135.1 Caminibacter sp. | reverse complement strand
ATTTTCATCCAAGGATTTAAAATTACCGGTTCAAAAAGATTTTTATCATAATTTTCAAACACAAACATCTGCACAAATAATGAATTATAATAATAATCATCCATAATTATACCCTCACCGTAACTCTGTAAAATAACAAGGTTAAGACCTTTATCTCTAAGCTTCTGTTTTCTCACAACAGTTTTTCCGTTTTTAGTAAATGCCACCAGGGCTATCTCTTTTATAGGAATACCCCGTTGAATCATAATAAGCCCTCTTTGCAAATCAACGGGAATTTTACCTACCATAATAAAAGCTCCCTGTTTTTTTAACCTGCTTTTATAAAAAAAATGGTCCTTATAAACTTCCCCCGTATTAAGGTTTCTGTTGCTAAACGCTGCAACGGTAGGGAAAATATTAAACATCCTGTACGGAAGCATTATATAAACATCTCTATTAAGCTCAGGGGTTTTATAGTCTTTTTTACTAATTTCAAAAAGATATTCGTTAACGTTTATAGGTTTTCCGTTTTTAACAAACAGCTGAGGAGCCACAGTTTTATTTGTTTCTACATATTTTTTGACGGATATCTTAGAAAGATTTGCCGCTAAATAAGGATTTGAAGTAGTTAGGATTTTAGAAACCAAAAAATTATCTTCATTATGCTTTCCTCCGTCAACTAACGTATTTACATTCGCATAATACCAAATCGGATATCCGTAATCCCACCATGTAATTACATAATCTTTAGGATTTGATTTTTTTCTAAATTCATCTAGTACAGCAACTTCACTCCTTTTGAAAGTCGTAGGCACAAGATACGGATAACTTCTTAAAGGATATATCTTTTCAATTGAAGCTAAAAGTTTATTATTTTCACAACATCCGACAATATGAGTTATGTTCGGCATAATTAAAAACAGACTTCCTAAAACAGGAATAATAACTTTTAACTTTTCATTTTTAACTTTTAACTTTTCACTTAACACTATAAAAAAATAAACTCCGCTCATAGCCGCCACCGGCACAGCATATACGGTAAACCTGAGACCTCCGACAAAAGCAAAAAACCCTACCCCCCAAAGCGGAAGAGCGATAATAAATTCCTTATGTTTTCTAACCAACAAAACATATCCGATAACGGCAACAATAAGCCCTAAAGTACTTCCTATAATCCTGTCAAACACCACAAACCATGGAATCTGTCCGGCTTCCCTTACCGTTTTGTTAACGTTTAAAAATTTAAGTCCCTCATATGACGTAGTCGAAGTCGAATATGCAAAAATTTTTGATAAAATCATTCCAAAAATATTTCCTGTTAAGAAAAACAATACAAAACCAGCTCCCGCTAAAATCTGAAGATATTTAAATTCTATTTTTTTATTAGTTAAAATCCAATAGATAAAAACCACTAAAACAACCCTTAAAAAAGGATTTACGGCCATAAGTGAAATTGAAAGAAGTGCAATAAATTTATAAGTAAATTCATCTTTTAAATTAAATACCAAAAGATATAAAAACGCCATAATTCCCATTGCATATACAATAGATAATCCCTGATCGTAAGCCCAGGGATAAATTATTGCAGTAATTCCCGCCAAAAGAGCAAAAAACAAATCCCTGTTTTTAACGGAATACAAAATAAAATATAATATAAACATAGGCAGCATTGCCGCAAACATATCGGTATCGTAATATCCAACAAGCGTTCTGTTGTAATAACTCCATCCTATTCCCGCTATAAGAGCCGCCAAAAACCCCCAAAGCTCGTTTTTATAAAGTTTTCCTATTAAAATTACCGGAACAACAACAAGAGAACTAACAACGGCTGAAAGATAAAGCATTACCGTATCAAGGCTTAGATGAAAAAACTTGGCTATATAGGCACTTATAACTGCCAAACCGTAATGCCAGACGTCAATAAGTCTCGGATTGTCAAGATGCATATTATAAAGAATTTTCTGGGCTCCGCTTCCAAAAAAATAACCGTCAACGTTATTTATCATAAGCTGACCGTGCCAGTAAAACTCCGGAATTTTACCCGCCCAGCTTAACCAATACAGGTGAAATAAAAATACAAAAATATAAGCAATTGCGATATATATTAAAGTCAGTTTATTTTCTTTCATTTAATTTCCTTAAACCCAGATTTTATTAAAATCAAATTCAAATTCGCATTCAAATTCAAACTTGACCTTTTCTTGTGTTGCGTCTGCTTTTTTTACAAATCTTCCATTTTTATTTTCATAGACCTTTGCAATTTTATCTTCCGTGTTTACAAGCACATAATATTTCACACCCTCTCTTTCATATAAATCAAACTTTATCGTTTCATCTTTCAATGCTGTTGATGGGGATAAAACCTCAAAAATAACACTTGGAGCTTTTGTAATAAAAGCAGCATCATCATCCACATCATAACATATTACTAGATTATCAGGTTGGACTACCGTATTTTCATCTATTTTCCAATCAACCGGCAAAGTTGCAAAGCATTTATGACAGTTTTTTAAAAGTTCATCAAGCTGCTTTGCTATTTTATTACTGACTTTTTGGTGTCTTATAATCGGCATTGGAGCCATTGCATAAGGCATTCCTTCAATCAGCTCCCACCTGCCTTCCCAGTGTTTATAATCTTCATACGTGTATCGCTCGATATATGCCACAGCCATATTCACTCCTTAATAAAAACTCCAATTTTTTCTGCTTCTTTTTTAAACTTATTAAAGTCTTTAACTATAATTTTATTATCTTCCGCTAATAAAAACAAATCCCTTAAACTCTCAAGTTTTTCCAAACTCTCCCTATCAACTTCTAAAACCGTAAAATTTACTTTTTTAACCTCTTTAAATTTTTTTAAAAGGTTATTAAAATATGTTTTAAAGTTAGCAGGAAATTTTGCAATAGATTCGAGATCTTTAATCCTTTCTTTTAATTCATTTCTGTTTTTAACGCCTTTTAAAATTTTTTCATTGTCT
Organism: Caminibacter sp.; assembly: GCF_053999135.1. Classification (NCBI taxonomy): domain Bacteria; kingdom Pseudomonadati; phylum Campylobacterota; class Epsilonproteobacteria; order Nautiliales; family Nautiliaceae; genus Caminibacter; species Caminibacter sp. Next base: position 5,369 of record NZ_JBMXVQ010000042.1, on the reverse strand, counting down.
AAAAAGTAAAATTTACCTTTTTTAGTAAAAAACCTGTCTATTTTTGTTTTTAATACAATATCGTTTTCATCAAACATAATAGCCAAAATTTTACTAAACGTTTTAATTTCAGATTTTTTGGTTGCAGGCAGTTTTAAATTATCTGTATATCCGGCATACCAAAGACCGATGTTTGAAAGTTTTGCCGCATAAATATCGTCATAAAAAATATCAACGACTAAATCACTCTCTTTTTTTTCAATTTCTATAAATCCTAATATTGATAATAAATTCAGATACCCTTTTAAAAAGCAGTAAATATATTCTTCATAAAAATCAAATGTCCTGATATGATTGAATATTCCGCCTATCTCTTTAGTTTCATACTCTTTAACTTTTAAAAACTCATCTTTAAATTCAAGTTTATCAAAATCCCTTTTATTAAAATAAAACAAATATTCTTTTCTGTAGGCAATTGCTTCTTTTATATTTTCAATACTTACACAATCATCAAGCTGATATGCCAACTCATAAAGCTCATTATGCAAATCATAAAAAAAGAAATTAACACGCACATTTTTCATATAAGGCATTACCAATTTATAAAGTTCAATTTGATAATCCTCTAACATATGTTTAAAGAAAAAATCATAAAACTTCCTCAAATTCACTTTTTTGTTATCTTCAAAATATCTAAAACCCACATACAAAAGCCATTCGATTTCAGTATCGTTATAACACACCTCCGTTAATTCTTTAAATTTTTTTATATAAGTTTTTTTTACTTTTGACTGGGACGTAAGTTCGATATTTAAATTCCGGATAATTTCCAAATGTTCTTTTATTGCATAATTACACTCTAAATTATCACATTTTATTTCATTTAAATAGTAATTTTTAGGAAGAGGCAAAATATCTTCTATAAAGTCCGCCACATCGACATACAATACATATCTGGTAAAATAGCTGTCATCCTTTAATAAACAACATTCTTTATATTTGTCAATTATTGCTTTATCTTCTTCAAAAATTTTTCTTTTTAAGATAGCATTCTGATAAACTCTTGTTATTTCTTCATTTTTGAATAAATTTTTCTTTAATATCTCTTTATCGATATTTTGAAGCTCTTTTTCCAATTCTATTTTCTTTTTTTTATTAAGGGAATTTTTAAATTTACTGCTAAAATCATTGTTGTAAATCATCAAAAGCTTAACAATATCCTCTTTTCTCATCTACTCTCCTAAAATAAATTCCAAATCTTTCTCATCCAGACTAATTTCAGCCTGTGAATCGATTATGTTTGAGAGGTCTTTTTTGATTTTTTGAAGTTCAAGGATTTTTTCTTCAATAGTGCCTTTTGTAATAAGTTTGTAACTGAAAACCCTGTTTTTCTGCCCGATTCTGTATACCCTGTCAATTGCCTGATTTTCAGCCGCTACATTCCACCAAGGCTCGAATATAAACACATAATCGGCTTTTGTGAGATTTAGCCCGACTCCTCCGGTTTTCAGCGTCATAATAAACAGATCAATATCCTCGTTTAAAAACTTATCAACAACCGCTTTTCTATTTTGTGTGCCGCCGCTCATTGTTACATAAGAAAAGCCTCTTTTTTCGGCTTCATTGGCTATTAAATCGATTGAATATAAAAAATTTGTAAATATTAAGACTTTGTGTTTGTTGCTAACAATGTCTTCTAATTGCTCAAACATCACATCAAGCTTGGAAGAGCGGACGTTTTCATCTTCAATTTCCGGGATTGATGCGATTTGACGAAGTTTTGTAAGAGCCTGAAAAATTGCCATTTTGCTTTTATTGAAGCCTTTTAGTTTAATATTTTCTAAAATCATATTTTTATAATACTCTTTTTTGGCTTCATATATTTCTTTATGTTTTTCATTCATTTCAATTAAAATGGTTGATTCCTGTTTTGGGGGCAGTTCGTCTAATACTTCACTTTTTAGCCTTCTTAAAATAAAAGGAGAGACTTTTGCTTTTAATTCGTTCATAACTTCAATATCTTTTCTCTCTTCGATAGGAATTAAATATTTTGTTTTAAAGTCGTTAAAACTTCTAAACATACCCGGATTTATAAACCTGAAAAGCGCATAAAGTTCACTAAGTGAATTTTCAATAGGAGTGCCGCTTAGGGCAAACCTGTGTTTTGCGTTTATAAGCATAACGGCTTTGTGGATTTGGGAATTTATATTTTTTATATTTTGGGCTTCATCAAGGATTGCAATTTCAAAATCTTTGTCTTTTAATTTTTCAATATCGCTTCTTAACACTCCGTAAGTTGTAATTAACACTCCATCGTCTTTAAGTTCCCTGTTTTGTCCGTAATAGATATGATATTTCATATCGGGGGCAAATTTATTAATCTCTTCCTCCCATGAGGTTAAAAGGCTTCTTGGCACCACCACAACGGCGTTTTTTGCTTCTTTTAGCAGGGCAATTGCCTGAATGGTTTTACCAAGTCCCATATCATCGGCAAGACACCCTCCGAAATTGTTATCTTTTAAATAATTAAGCCATTTTACACCATAAACCTGATAATCCCTTAATTTTGCGTTTAGGTTTATTTTTATTTTTTTGTTTTTAAGTTTATTAAACCCTTCAAAAAACTCCCTTGATTTTTTAAAAACCGCCAAATCTTTATTGCTCACAAGCCTTTCAATTTCGGGCAGGTCAAAAAAGCTTACCTTTAACTTGCCTTCTTCTTCCCTTAAAACCCTTTTCAGTTTTTCGATATAGTCGCTGTTTATGAGGTATTTTTTATCTTTTATGTTTATGTAGTTTTCTTTTTTATATTGTTTTAAAAGCTCTGAAAGCGGTATCTTTACATCGTCAATTTCAACCTCCCCGTCAAGGTCTAATAAATCAACGCCTCTATTGATTCTGACATTTAAAGAAGGTTTGACAATTTTAAGATTGAAATCCTTCAAATGCTTATTGCCGAATATCTCAAACTCCCTGATAAGCTCGGGAAGAAGCGATAAAAATCTTCCGGCGTTATCGCTGTCCAATATAAAATATTCACCCTCTTGAATATACTCGATTTTTTCCTTTTTTAAAAGCTTTTTTAATTTTTTAGTTTTTAAAATAATTTCCTCATCCGATACGTCAAAAACGTCAATGTTTTTTTCATTTAAAAATGCAATCTTGCTTAGGTTTTCAGTATCTATGGTAACACCATCCACAAAACCGCCTATTTTAAAAACAAGATTTTTATCCAGTACCTCTTCAACATATATGGCGGGCCTAAGGGCTATTTCACCGTAATAATTTACATCAAAGCCTGTGATTTTTAACTGCTCGAAGTTACTGAAAAGCAGACTCAAATAATCGTTGTCAATTTTTTTTGTTTTATAAAGGCTGATGTTTTCAATATCTTCTGTAAAATTAACTTTATAAATCCCTTCTTCCGTTAATACATAATCGTTGGTTAAAAACTCCGCTTTTTTAGAATTTATGTAAAAATTTTTTAAATCAAATTCAAGCGTATGGATGGAATGAAAAACGGGATATTTTTTATTTTTATAAATAACCTCATCTAAAAAATCAAGCACGGGGGATTCTTCTATATCAAACTGCCCGAGTCGGTTTGAAAATTTTTTAAGCGTGTTTAAGAGATTTTTGTATCTGCCGCTTATTTTTTCGTTAAAGAGAAAAAGCCTTTTGTCTTTTAATATTTTTATATAATATTTACCGTCAAAATTTTTTACAAGCTCAAACTCAAACACGCTCTTCCTTATTTCCTGTATTTTTCAAAAACTTTTCCAAAATCCACCTTAACCCCGCATATCCCAAAATCAAATACACCTCTGCTAAAATCACCCTTTTTCTTAAATTCTCCGTCAATATTTTTATAAATCTTTGCAACCAAATCATCCGGATATACTAAAATTAAAAAATCAACCCCTTCTTTTTCATAAATTTTAAATTTATATATTTCATCCCTTCTTGCAGTAGATGGTGAAATTATTTCAAATATAATTTCAGGAGCTTTTATTAAATGCTCAACCCCCTCATCATCACAAGTTAAAACAACATCAGGTCTTAATACAGTTTCTTCATTTATTTTATAATCAACTTCTCCTAACACTTCACAATTTTCACACTCTAAACTTTTTTTAAGCTCAAAAATTATATTACTTGCCAACAACTGATGTTTTTTAACAGGTGCAGGTGCCATAGCATAAGGCATTCCGTATATAAGCTCCCAATCCCCTTCCCATTTTTTATAATCTTCATATGTATAATATTCAATTGGCAATACTGACATATTAGCTCCTTATATCCAAATTTTACCAAAATCAAATTCAATTTCGCACTCAAATTTAAATTTAACTTTTTTATCCTCATCGGCAATTTTTATAAATTTCCCCTCTTTATTCTCATAAACTTTTGCCTTCTTTAAATCAGGATAAACAATTACATAATATTTAACCCCTTCTTTTTCATAAATTTCTTTTTTTATAATTTCATCTCTTTTTATTGTCGAAGGTGATGTTACTTCAAAAACAACAGGAGGCGTCTTTGTAAGTTTGTCCTTTATTTTACTGCAATAAACCATAACATCAGGTCTAAGCACTGTATCATCGCTTATAACTATTTCACTTTCCATAATAGCGTGACATCTTTTACATTCTTTTAATTTAGTAATAAGCTCCGCTACAATTCTTGAGCTAATAACCTGATGTTTAGGCAGTGCAAAAGGTGCCATTGCATAAGGCATTCCGTATATAAGTTCCCAATCCCCTTCCCATTTTTCATAATCTTTAATTGTATAATGTTCTTCATACGCTAACGCCATTGTTTTCTCCTGTTTCATTTCTCCTTAAGTACTCTAAAAATTCCAACAATACTCCCGATACCATAACTAAAATGAAGCACCAAAAATGCCAATATCTGATGAAAAACGGTAGTGTTTTTTTTAATTTGAACGCTTCTAACTGAAATTATACTTAAATAAATAAATAAAATTCCTAAAAAAACATACAAACACCACTTATTAAAAACTCCGCAAATACCAAAAAAAATCAAACTCAAAACAAAAAGCATCGGCACGAAATGTCTAAAAGATAAAGATGATAAACTGCCTGTATAATAAGCAGTCAAGATATTCCAAAGTCCGTTATTAAAGTTGTTTTTTGCTAAATCCTTAAAAGTTTCCCTTGCAAAGTATGTGCATTTAATTTCCGGCACCAAATATATTTTACCCCCTGTTTTTTTAAGCCTTTTATTTAGCTCGATATCCTGATTTCTAACAAGTCTTTCATCATAAAGTCCTATTTTTTCAAACACTTCCTTTTTATAACATCCAAACGGTACTGTATCGACTTCTTTTATTTCACTAACCCCGCTTCTAAAAGCACTCCCGACCCCAA
>NZ_JBMXVQ010000041.1:0-4206 GCF_053999135.1 Caminibacter sp. | reverse complement strand
ACCGAAAAATTTTTCAATAAATACACTTTTAGGGACGCATTCTTTATTCATACAAACTGAATGCGGATATAAAGAAATTTCAATAGATTTAAGTCCTTTATAAAGGATAATTTTTTTATATAAAAACCCCTCTTTTAAAAATCCCTGGTCCGCCATTTTTATTTTAGGGGTTTTAATAACGGCATACACCGGTCTTGTTTTAACGGCACATCCGCTTATAAAAAATATAATACCGGCTAAAAGCAAATATTTTTTCATTATTTAATCTTTAACGCATTTTTTTTATTTTTCTTTTAGAGAGTCTGTAAATTTTGGAAGGTTTCCCTTCATAAAAGCCCCTCTTATCCTCCACTATAATATCTGCATGTTCCCTGGCCCAGTTTTCATCAAACTTTTTACCATGGAAATTTGCCGAAGTGGAATACATCCATGTGAATTTTTTTAAAAATTCAAGATGCTTTTTATCTTTTACAACCCTGAAACTCTCTCCTTGCGGATATATAAACGTTGTTTTTGAAGCTCTTCGGACTCTTTTTTTATGAAAAGCCGGAACCCTTACAAAAGTTTTAAGGGTTTTAAAAGAATCAATTTCCCTCAATACCGGTTTATTTAAAGGTCTTTTTTTTATTTCGTTCAGTTTTTTCGAATTTTGAGACACAAACCCGACAGTCGTATCGGTCTGAACAAAATAAACTTTATCTGGGTTCACTCTGATTCCTTAGCAAAATAGCTATTTCATCCATTTCCCTCGCTTCTTTTAATCTCATCTCTTTCACCTGCTTTTTAAGCTCTTCAGCCTGAAGATATTTCATTTTTTCATAATCCATATGCGCTTTTTTAAGTTCGTTTAATAAATCGTTTTTTCTTGCATTAAGCATATTTATTTGCGAAATTAAATTTTCAATTTCGTTTTTTAAAAGATTTTGTTGCAGTTTTATCTGACTTATATGGGCAAAAGTACCCTTATCGGGTAAAGAAAAAGAAGAGAACTGTTTGTTAAGCTCTTCTATTTTGTTTTGAAGCTCTTTTATAGAGGAATTTATTTTTTGAATATCGTTTTCAATTTTTTCAACCTGCTGTTTTTTTATTTTTACGACACTGTCGAATTTCGTTTTCATCTAATTATCGTCGCGTCTCTTTCAGCACCCGTTGAGATGTATTTGATTTTAGTACCTATTTTATCTTCTATAAATTTTATATATTTTTTAGCGTTTTTGGGAAGTTTTTCCCAATCTCTTACATGAGAGCTTTTATCCCAGCCTTCAAGCTCCACATATACGGGTTTTACCCCTTCAAGGTCGCTTGGAAAATAGTCTATTACTTTTTTGTCTTTTTCGTAAGCTATGCATACTTTTACCTTATCAAATCCGTCCAAAACGTCAAGCTTCATAATAGCCACCTCATCGCATCCGTTAAGCGTTACCGCGTATTTTGCAGCAACCACGTCAAACCATCCGCATCTTCTTGGCCTTCCGGTAGTTGTTCCGAATTCAGCCCCCTGTTTTCTTATTCTCTCTCCCGCCTCGCTTAAATCTTCCGTAGGAAAAGGGCCGTTTCCAACCCTTGTGGCATATGCTTTTGCTATTCCTATTACTTTATTAAGTTTTTTTGGAGGAATTCCGCTGCCGGTTAATGCCCCGCTGGCAATTGTATTTGAACTTGTCACATAAGGATACGTCCCATGGTCGATATCAAGAAGTGTGGCCTGAGCACCCTCAAGTAGCATATTTTTATCAAAATTGTCCCAAAGATATTTTGTAGTATCCACTATCATATCTCCAAGCTCATCCTGCCACTCTTTAAGTTCACTTTCAAGCTTTTCGCGGCTTGGAATTTCAACACCCAGATAATCGAAATATCCTTTATTCATCTCATAATAATGACTTAGTTTTTCAAGAAGTTTTGGAATATCTTTCAGCTCTCCCATTCTCACACCCGCTCTTGCTATCTTATCGGCATACGCGGGACCGATTCCCCTGCCGGTGGTGCCTATCGCGTTTTTGCCTCTTAATTTTTCTCTTGCCTGGTCTATTGCTATATGGTGGTCTAAAATCATATGGGCCTTATCTGAAATTAAAAGCTTCTTTTTAATCTCTTCGCCGAAATTTTTAATCTCTTTTATAAGCTGAGGGGGATAAACCACAACCCCGTTTCCTATTACGTTTGTTGCGTTTTTATTTAAAACGCCGCTTGGCAGCAGGTGAAGAGCGTATTTTTTCCCGTCCACCACCACTGTATGACCGGCATTATGGCCTCCCTGGCTTCTTATTACGATATCATAGTTCTTCGCCACCAAATCTACTATCTTACCCTTGCCTTCATCACCCCATTGAAGCCCGACAATCAAATCAATCATCCAAATCCTTTAACAAATTATCAGTGTAAATTGAAAATCCGCTGCTTTTTATGCCTTCGACAATGTATTCACCGCCTTTTGCTATTACGTTGTTATTATGTATAAACCGGTAAAAAATACCGTTATAATATCTAAGATTTGCAACGTAAAGCGGCGCTAAAATAATATCATATTTTATCTTTTTACTTATCCCCTGAAGCTCTTTTAAATAAGTGGCTATTTCGTTTGGAAATCTTTTTAAATCTATTTCACGGGGAGAATTTACTTTTAAAAGTTCTTTAAGCCAAGGCTCTTTGAATTTATAAATTCTCATTTTTTTTATATCTTCAATATCAAGACCCGTTAAAGAACATACTGTTTTTGGGATTTGTATATGGGAAAGTATAAGAGGATAATTTTTATTCAGTCTTTTTAAAATATTGATATTGGTATTTAAAACATCGGCAAGAGCACCTTCCAGCCACTCGGCGCCTATCTGGTTTATTTCGGTTGAAGGGGCACGGAAAACCGGCTGAATATAAAACCATTTTTTTGCCTCGCTTTTTAATCTTTTTAAAACTATTCTTATAATATCAATCGAACTGTCGCCTCTTAGCGCCAGCGTTCTGTTTTCAGAGTCCGTAAACCTTATCAGCTCTTTTTCATCCAGTGCCTCTAGCTGATGATACGAAAAATAAGGGCTTACTATCTCCTCGTATTCCTCGTTTTCAAAAACCTCGCTTGCAAGCTTTTCTATTTCCCTTTTTATTTTGGCTTTTTTGCCGAAATAAAGCTTAGCGCCTTCCGGAATATCATGAGCGAATATCATAATCTACCTTAATTTTTCATTACTGTAAACTTTTACAGCAGTCCCGTCGTATTTTCTGATGCCAAGTTCATCCAAGGCACACTCTACGCTGTTTAAAATATGCTCCATTTTATAATCTTCAATAATTCCCATATTGTTTATTCTAAACAGTTTTCCTTTCATAAAATCCTGACCTCCGGCAACGTTTACTTCATATTTTGTTTTTAAAATTTTCCTAAGCTCTTCGGCTTTTTCAAAATATACAGCCGCCATAGAAAGAGCGGGAACCTGAGGGAAAATACTAAGCCCTATCGCTTCAACAGCAGCTATTACGGCTTTATGTCTAAGTGCCGTATTTTCATAATGTTTTTCAAGCCCGATTTCTTCAAGCTTTTTCATAACTTCGTTTAACGCGATTATATGGTTTGTAGCCGGTGTAAAAGCGGTTGTACCTTCACGCTGTTTTTTTATTTCGTTTGCCAGATTAAAATAAAATCCTTTTCCACTGCCTATTCTCTCAACAGCCGCTTCACTAAGCCCTATCATAGCAAGACCCGGAGGCAGCATAAACGCTTTTTGGCTTCCTCCTATTACAATGTCGATATTGCTTGTGTCTATATCCTCGACTCCAAGAGCCGTAATTCCGTCAGCCACTACGATTATGTCATCTCTAATCAGCTCAAGTTCAGCCGCAATCTCTTCTACCGGATGTCTAAGCCCGCCGGCACTCTCGCTGATTTGAATAAATACGGTATCGATATTTTCATCGTCTTTTACAGCCGCTATCACTTCATCTGCGCTTGCCGGAGTATCCCAGTCGTATTTGAGTTCTTTATAAGGAATATTGAAAGCTTCGCAGATTTTACCCCATCTCTCACCGAATTTCCCGGCATTAATCGTCAGTGCTTTTTTCTTAACGGTATTAATTACGGCCGTTTCCATAGCACCCGTCCCGGAGCTTGTAAGAAATACGGCTTCAGGAAGGTGGGTAATTTTTTTGAACCTCTCAAGAGCTTCAAGTAAAATTGCCTTAAATTCAGGCGTTCTGTGATGAATCGTCTCT
>NZ_JBMXVQ010000040.1:0-12838 GCF_053999135.1 Caminibacter sp. | reverse complement strand
TTTGCCTCGTCAATTGCCTCTACAATATCACCCCTGATTGAAGAGAGAGACAGCAGGTTATCCGGCATCAAAAGCTCGGTATAATCATCAATGGCTTCAAACATATAAGGCATTATATCGTTGTAATAATTGCATACGGCCAAAAAAAGCATTTTGTAAGCTTCGTTTTCAGTGTCACGCACGGCAATTTTACCGTCTATCAAATCATAAAATTCTTTGTTTAGATATTTTTGATAATTTTCAGGAAGTTCTCCACCTTTAGCAAGGGTTAAAATCTCAGGGATTTCACCGTCAAGTATTTTGCACTCAGTCAAGCCGTTTAATTCCATAAACCTGATAGCAATAAACCTGTTAAACCACATATATGCAACTTCTTCAACAAAATCCGGGTTGTTTTCATATTGCTCTTTTATTTTGGTTATTTTTTCTTCATTTTTATGAAAAAGGGCTAAGTTCTGTTTGTATTCGTCTGAGATTAGGTATTTGATTTTATTTTCTACAATATTTAAAAGTTTTTCCCTCGCATTTATAGCAAATCGTTTTAGTTTTGATTTATCCATTTGTTGCCTTATATGATGATTTTTGTATTGCTATGTATTTTCTCTAACAGTTTGTTTCTCAGTTCGTTTATAAGTTCATCAACATCTTCTTCTTTTTCTATTATTTTACCTTTTGGTAGGAAGTTTTCAAAGTTTTCTATTTTTACCTCTTCTTTTGTAAGTTCAGCTATTTTTTCATAAACAAATTGCCATATTTTTTCTTCTTCCTCTTTGCTTGAGAGCTGTTTGATTTCATCAATATTCGAAGAAGCGGAGATTCTATCTTTAATGCGTAAAATAGGTCCTATTATTTCGTTTCTTTTTCCAACTTCAACTTTTTCAAATTCAGGTAATTTTTGAATCTTATCAATCAATTCATCTATTTTTAAGAGGGCTTTTTCTTTTTCGTTATTAATAACCTCTTCAATTTCTGCGGTTAATTCTTTAAAAATCTGATTTAATTTTTGGATTTTATTGCCTCTGTGTATATTTTTGTCATTCAGCAGTGACAAATCAAACTCTTTTGCGTATTTAAGATTTGATTGATTGGTTTTTATGTAATCTTTGATTTTTTCATAAATTTTGCTTTTTTCTCCGTTTAGAAACTCTAAAATATAACCTATCTCTTCTGCAAAATCCAAAATATCATCTTCTTTTGATTCTATGACTTCTATAAAGTCATCAAAATCCGTTTTTTTAAGCTCTTTTAAAAAGTTTATAATTTCTTCGGCTTTTTCTTTAAACGGATAATTGTTGCTTCTTTGAAGAGTTATTATAAGCGAATCGATTCCGTTTAAAAATTCTTTATAAATATCACTTACATTTTGAGATTCAATATTTAAAAATTCATTTAAAAGCTCTTTTACTTTTTTTAGTTTACTGTTATCTATCTCCTTTTTAACACTAATAATCAAACTCTCATAACTTCTTGTATTTAGAAGGAGGGACTTTAACTCATTGTTGCTAAGCGGGGTTGAGTTTTGTTTGATATCAATTAAATTTTTAACTTTCAAACTTGCAACAATTGCCAAAATCGCATTTCTGTAAAGTCCGTAAGGTCTTTTTGAAAATGTATCAATTAATTCTTTTAAAGTAATTGTTTTTGAGCGTTTGATTTTGTTTAAGATTTCGTTTTCTAGGGCTGAAAGTGCTTCTTCTTTAAACAAATCGGAGCTGTTTGAGAGAATGATTTTTATATCTTCTTCTTTATAGTCTTTATTCAGTCCGCTTAAATACGGATAAATTTTTGATATAACCTGGGCAAAACCGTCTTCTAATTTCTTTTTGATATCTTTTGTTTCTATCTGAAGCGCTTCAGCGTTAAAATATACTTTCGAATCCGCCACGATATCATTTAAATGATTTAAAATATTGTCTCTTCTTTTGAAGTTTTCCTGTTCTTTTGTTGCTAAAATCGCCCTCTCTTCTGAAGTAAGCACAGAAGAGTTTTTTTGAGGAATGTATTTTTCGGTTTTTATGAACTGCTCTATCTCTTTTTCTATTGAATAGCTAAGCGGCATATAAAAAATCAAATCATCGCTGCTAAGGGAGAGATGTGAAATGTTACTGTCTTCTTTGGTGATTATATTCAAATTAAGCTCACCTTCTTTTCCTTTTACGATTTGAGAGTTCAGTTTTTTACCAAAATCATAATCAACACTTCGGAATCTGACTTTTTTGACTTTTATAATATTGTCATAAATCCAAGAAGATAGTTTTGAAGTAATATCGCTTTTATCTATTTCAAAAGAGTTGATTTCCGTTTGAATATCTTTTTCAAGGTTTGTGAGATACTCATAAACATCGCCGACTCTTTGAATATAAGTATCCTTGATTAAAACATCAAGCGCTTTTTTTATTTTTTCTTTTAATTCATAAAAATCCACATGTGCATCATCAACTAATAATACCGCAATATTATTTAGATTCGCTTCAAATTCTTTGACGTATTTAATCAAAAACAAAACTTTCAAAACTCTTAATTCAAATTCATCCAGCAAATCTTCGGCTTTGTTAATTTCCGTCTGAAAATCGGCTCTGATTATTGAAGATATACCGTCAAAAAACATATCAAAAGTTACTATTTTTCCGATTTCTCTATTTGCAATTTGTTTTGCAATGTATTGAACAACACCAAGCATACTTCTCTCACCGGTTGACTGGTGTCTTCCTTGGAAAAAATTATGTTCGGACAAGCTTCTTATAACAGACTGAAACAAATCAAGCTGATAAGGAATAAACGGATACCATTTAATAAAATCTTCTTCGTTTTTATAGCTTTTATAATCCCTGGTTTTACCTTCAAATTTTAAAATAGATTTAAGAGAGTTTTCCACTTTTTTATAGATATTTACCAAATCATCTTTAACTTCGTCTTTTTTTTCAAGCAGTCTTTTTTGAATTACTTCGTTGGCGTTTTGGCTTGTAAGGTTTAGTTTTATCTTAAATCTTCCTAAAATTTTAGAAAAGTCGTTTTCCATTTTTATGTTTGAATCTACAAGCTCTTTAACCGCCGACTGACTTGTAACGATTACCCAAGCCTGACCTTTGCATTCAATTGCCAAAGATTCTACTATAGTTTGAAGATTAAGCATAAGGCGCGTATTATCACCTATAAACTGACCTATCTCATCCACACAAAAAATAAGTCTGAAATCTTTTGGTTTATTTTGAATATATTCTTTTACTTCCTCGGCAAATTCTTCTACGGAAATTGAATAGGTTTTTTCGTATTTATCTATTACCTCTTTTGCACTCTCAAAGCTTATATTATCAACTTCGCTTAATGCTTTTGCAACATTGTCAATTTCCAAAAAGAGCATTTCCCTGCCGTTTTCCCAACTCTCACCGCTTATTTTTTTAAACGTTTCTTTAAATTCTTCAAATTTACCTCTTTTATCCAAATCTCTCTCAAACTTTGCAATATATCCGATTTTAGGATAATAACCTCTGTATTCGTTAAATACTTTTACAAAAACTTCTAAAATCGTATCACTTTCAGTATTTGTAACTTCGGCTTTTTGTTCTATATTAAATAAAATCGTTTCACTGGGCGAATTTAGAGCTTTTTCGATATTTGATTTCAGCTCAAAATCACTGTCGTCAATTTTGGTTAAAAACAGCTCTTTGATTAGTTTGTCATATTTTTCATCGCTTGAAAGTATGTATGAGAGAATTTTTAAAAGGTGTGATTTACCGCTTCCAAAATGCCCCGATATCCAACATCCGATATTTTGTGTAGGCTGCCCCAAGGCAAACGAGTATTCGCTAAAAAACTCATCAAGTCTTTTGTGAATCTCTTTTGTTATTACATATTCGTCAACTTCTTGAAAAACCGCATCTTCGCTTAAATTGTCAGCCTTAATAACCCCCTCGATATTTCTATTGATATCTTTTTTAAAAAGATTTTTTATCATCCTTTCTCCTTATAAATATAACTTATTCAAATTAAACGCACGGTAGTAATTTTCTTCTTTTAACCTTCCGAATAACGACAGCTCTTTCGTATAAACTCCCGGATAAAACATAACAAGAGGTCTGTCTTTTATTTTGTTTTGTAAATTATTTAAAATAATGTGAGAACGAATAAACGGATAAACCTCTCCGACACCTGTAAGAAAAACAATATCCGAATAATTTTCTTTAACCAGCTCTTCTATTTTTTTAGTCATCTTATTCTCAGGGTCAAGCATCATTTTTAACATATCCATAAGTCTTTTTTTAGCTAGTTTAGGTTCGGATTCTATAAGTTTTTTTAAAACATTTCTTTCTTTTAGCATTGCAACAGATAAATCAAACAGGTTAATCTCATATACTGAAATTCCTTGTCGTTGAAGTCTTTTTTTTAACTTTTCTTTTTCTTGATAAATTCTGTTTTGCTCTTCAATTTTATAAGGGAAAATATAAAAAGGAACTTCTCCACCCAATGCCTCGTTATTCAAAAACTTTTTATTCGTGAGGTTTATATATAAATGCTCAAATTCTTTCAATTTCATCCTTTGATAGTAAAAATGCCTTTAAATAGTTCTCATCGTCATTTTTTATAATTTTACACAAATTTCTTGAAAGTAAAGGTTTTTTGATGATTTTCTCTTTTGTAGAAGTTATAAGTTCCGCTTCTTCAAACATTTTAAACATAACTTGTCTTAGTTTGTATTTTGTAGAATCAGTAACGGTGTTTAAATTTTCATAAGCCAATTTTTTACTCTCAAAAAAAACTTCAAAATCACTCTCTAATATTTTCATATCCCCTTTAAAATACTTTTCCATCATGACTTCCACTGCAAAATCATAAATCATTTTATAAGTTTTAAACGCACTTAGCATTACAACGTATTTTGCCTCATAATCGTTTTGTGCTAAATATTCTAATTCTTCTTCGGTTAAATTGTTTATTCTTTTTCTTATTTCTATAAACTGTCTTTTGAGAGTGGACATTGCACTTTTTTGCAAATAGTTTTCATCAATTATAATTTTTCTAACTTCATCCCAGCTTTGATGTTTTAAAAATAATTTTGCAACTTCCTGAGTTTCATATACATTTAAAGACATCGTAGTAAAAGAGAGTATGTATTTCATTCGTATCCTTAATATGATTTTTAACAATAATTGAATTTACTTTTCAAATTCTCCACTTTTAATTTATTAACCTTTTTAATAAAATCTTTTTTTAATTTTTAAAATTTAATAATTTTTCTATTTCTTTTTGAATTGTTTTTCGGTTATTTTCTTCTAAAAAAAAGTAATGATTACCGTTTAACATAATAATTTTATTCTTAAATAATTCTCCCTGTTTTTTTACGGCTTCCGGAGGCACCGCAGTATCTCTATCCCCTCCAAAAATCAACACATCACCCTTATAATTTTTAAAAACTTCACTAAAATCCTCATCTACAACGTTTTTAAATGTTTCATACATATTTTCACTCATCCCTTTTACATCATCACTTACAAAAAACTCTCTAAACCTGCTAAGTCCTAATTTTTTTAATATTTTAAATAGTTTTATTTTTGCTTTTACTTTAAAAGGTTTAGGCATTACAATTCCGGCACTTGCCAAAAGCACTAAAAGTTTCGGTTTTAAAAGAGTAGCCACTTTACCTCCGAAACTGTGTCCTACTACTATATCTTTCGAAATATTAAGCGCTTTTAAAAACTCATCAATAATTTTTGCGTAATCTTGTGTAGTCAAAACATAAGAATTCGGACTTTTGCCAAATCCCGGCATATCGATATATATCTGTTTGTAATTCCTAAAATAAGGGGCAAAAACTTTCATAACTTCCTTGTTACTGCCCCATCCATGTAAAAAAATGATATTTTTTTCCCTATCAGAATTAATTATTTCATAACTAATATCAAATTTTTTATTATTGGCTTCTATTTCTCTTATAGCCATTATTTTCCTAATTTTTGTGAAACTTCTATAATTTTTTCAAGATGTTTTACAGCTTTGCCGCTGTCGATAAGCTCTTTTGCCATCTCTATTCCTTCTTTAATTGAAGCAACTTTTTCATCAACAAACAGTGCCGCCGCAGCGTTTAGTAATACCGCATCTCTTTTTGCGCCTTTAATCTCTCCGCTTAAAATTCCTCTTGTAATTTTTGCGTTTTCTTTAGCATCTCCTCCTACCAAATCTTCCTTACTTCCAACCATACCATACGCATCTGGTCTAATCTCCATATCTCTCATTCTCATACCGTCATAATAAATAGCCTTTGTAGGAGCTGAAATGCTGATTTCATCCATCCCGTCAAGTGAGCTTACCACCATCGCACTTTTTATATCCATAAGACTAAGCGCACTGGCAATAGGTTCAACAAAATCCGGTGAAAAGACTCCCAAAAGATATTTTTTAGCACCGGCCGGATTTGTAAGTGGCCCTAAAATATTAAAAATAGTTCTGTGATTTAGAGATTTACGAATAGGCATAATATGTTTCATGGCAGGATGGTGATTGATAGCAAAAATAAAAGTAAATCCGGTCTCTTCAAGCATTTTTACCTGATTTTCGGGAGTCAGGTTCAGATTAATACCAAGAGCTTCAAGCATATCAGCACTTCCGCTTTTACTTGTGATTGAACGGTTTCCGTGCTTTGCTACAAAACTTCCACCGCTTGAGAGTAAAAGAGCGGTAGTTGAAGATATATTAAAACTATTTGATTTGTCACCTCCCGTGCCTACTATATCAATTAATTTGTCCCTTAATTCCTCACTTACCGGAAGTTTTATACTATGAGCCCTCATAACATCCGCGGCAGCCGCTATTTCTGCCGGAGTTTCACCTTTTTCATAAAGCTCCACCAAAAAATTTTTAGCTTCAACTTCGCTCATGTCGTTTTTAAAAAGTTTTTCAAATTTTTCTTTTGCTTCATTATAGTTCATTTTATTCTCCTTAACATAATAATCTAACTTACAAACTTTCCGCTTCTTTTTCTGTCCGCTTCCATGATTTCAATCTCTCTTGCTCCACTAACCACAATCCCTTCATCGGGCTTATAATCAAGGTCGGGATTTTTATCCGGATAATCAACCGCATTTAAAATAACCTTCATAGCATTAAGCCTTGCTAAATGTTTATTATCGCTTCTTATAACCGTCCATGGAGCATAATGGGTATGGGTGGCTTTTAGCATTTTATATTTCATTTCCGTAAATTCATCCCATTTATCCTGAGCCTGAAGGTCTATTTCACTGAGTTTCCATTGTCTTAGCGGGTCTTTTCTTCTTTTTTCAAATCTTTTTGCCTGAACCTCTTTTGAAATAGAGAGATAAATCTTCACTAAAATAGTACCTTCCATAACTATAGATTTTTCAAACATCGGACACTCTATCATAAAAATCCTATATTCTTCCGGGGTACAAAATCCAAAAACAGGCTCTACCATCGCTCTGTTGTACCAGCTTCTGTCAAATAAAACAACCTCTCCTCCTCTTGGAAACTGCTCTACGTAACGTTGAAAATACCACTGTGTTTTTTGAACGTCGCTTGGCTTTCCAAGAGCCACGACTCTATAGTGTTTTTCGTTCATATACCTTACAATTCTTCTGATAGTCCCACCTTTCCCGGCGGCGTCACGCCCTTCAAAAAGCACTATCATTCTTTTTTGAGTATCTTCAAGATATTTTTGCATCTTTATAAGCTCAGCCTGATAAGGTTTTAGCTCCTGCTCTTCAAGATATTTTCTTATTGCCTTTTTATTTACTCTCTTAAGCTCGATATATTCGTTAATCAAATCATTTAAGCGTATTTTTTTATTACCGAGTAATATATATTCGGGATTATACAGTTCGTTTATATTGATTTTTTCCATTTGGCACTCCGGTGCGTTTTTTGATATTATACTAAAAAAGGCTTATATAATGGTTATTTCTATCTCCAATATAAAAGGGGGCGTGGGAAAAACATCAACCTGCGTAAATCTGGCCTGTATTGCGGCAAACACAAAAAAAGTGCTTATTTACGACCTTGACAGACAAAAAGCTGTAAATTTTTTTTTCGATACGGTTGAAAAAGCAAAAAATTTTTTTTCTGTCAGAGATAAAAATATCGACATATTCGTAAGCCCCAAATTTCAAAAAAAAGATTTTTTTAAAGACTACGACATAGTTTTTATAGATACTCCCGCAGGTTTAAATAAACACACAAAAGAAGCCCTTAAAAATTCAGACGTTACCATAGTACCCGTTACCCCCAATATTCTGGCTCTTAAAACATACAACGATTTAATATCAAAAGGTTACAAAAACATGAAAATTCTTCTTAACGGCGTAGAAAACAAACCGACTCATAAAAAAATCATCTCCCTTATATCAAAACTTCCATCCCATCAATATTTTAAAACATATATTCCCAAAAGCGACATTATAGAAAATATGGCCTTTTATAAAACCTGCGTCCTAAATAAATATCCCGATTCAAACATTTTAAGGGCATATGAAAAAGTTTTAAGAGAAGTTATTTAAAACTCTCTTTCAACAACTTTTTGGGCTATTATCTCCAACTGAGGCATATTAAATTTTTTTATTTCTTCTTTAGCTTTATCGACAAGCTCTTTTGCTTCGTTATAACATTTTTTTATAATTCCGTACTTTTCCATCAGTTTTCTTATCCATAAAATTTCGCTTTCTTGCAGCTTTTTTTTATAAAGGGATTTTAGCTTTTCCTTTTCGTCTTCAGAGGCCTGTTCGAAAAGATATATAAAAGGAAGAGTCGTTTTCCCTTCAAAAAAATCATGCATAGCCGGTTTTCCAAGAGTTTCTTCATCCTGGGTAACGTCAAGCAAATCATCGATTATCTGAAAGGCTATTCCTATATTTTTACCGTAATTCATAAAAGGTTCTTTTTCCAAACCGGCTAAAACGGCTGCGGCACCGCATGCAGCTTCTATTAAAGATGCCGTTTTTTTGTAAATCATACCCATATATTTTTCTTTGTCTAAATTTATAAAACGGCTCAGTTTTACGTCTTCAAGCTCTCCTTTGGAAAGTAGATAAACGGCATTTGAAACTATTTTGGCAATTTCACTCCCAAAGTCTATAAGTTCGTAAAAAGCCCTTGAATAAACGATATCACCAAGCATAACGGCAGTATGTTCACCGTATTTTGCATTGATTGAACGAACTCCCCTTCTTATATCTGCTTCGTCGATAACGTCGTCATGTAAAAGACTGGCCAAATGAATAGCTTCAACAACTGCAGCCAGTTTTTGGGCTTTTGGGTTTATTATGGTAATCAATTTCCCTCTGATTCCCTTGCCCTTGTTTATATCCCGATACTCTTCAAACTCCCAAAACATTTCGTCTAAAATTTCAAAATATTTCATTTTTTACCTTTAAAATCGATTTTAACTCCTCTGTCGTTAAACAAATATATTTCAAATTTCGCTATTTTATCATTAAAATCCTTAAAAGTAACAAATAAATAAGGATAAAATTCCGGATATTTAGCTATATCCACTTTAAAATCATTTAAAGGAGGGTCTTTATAAAGCATTACCTGTCTTGGAAAGGAGTTATATTTATATAAAACAACGAGTATATCGTTTATAAAAAGAGTCCATCTCATTTCAAAAGGATAAATATGCCCGTCATATAAAATATCGAATTTAATAATTTCATCTTTTTTAAGTTCAAAAGTATAAGGCAGTCTTATAAGAGTCGCATATACAAAAAGAGGAAAAAAAAGCAAAAAAAATTTACTCATTTTTCGTCAAAATATTAGACATCGTATGAATATAAAAATCGTTTTCCACCTCTTCAAGTTCACTTGAGCGGTTAAAAACAACTTCGTTTATTTTTTGGTCAACTTCATCACCATAACAATCTTCTGCTAAAATTTCAAGTGCCGCCAACCGTTTAAAAACATCTTCAAGCTCTTCTATAACTAAATTTTTATTTGCATGATACATAATTTCAAAAAACTTGTCTTTAGGGGTTTTATGTTCGTCAAACGGGTCAAACATAATCAATCTCCTTTTTCTTGGTATAATTTCGATTAAAATTTTTAATCTAAATAAATTTTATCTAAAATAGGACAAAAATGAAAGACCTTCAGAGTATACAACATTTAATAGAAGCTTTTGAAGAACTTCCGAGTATAGGTAAAAAATCGGCAACAAGGCTTGCTTTAAGTCTTGCAAAAGATAAATTTAAAGCATTAAAACTGATAAACGCCATAGAAGAAGTAGTAACAAATGTAAAAACATGTGAAATATGCGGAAATTTCAGCGAACACGAAATATGCTCGATATGTGACGACCCGAACAGAGACAAAACAGTTGCCGTTGTGGAATCTCCAAAAGACGTATTGGTAATCGAAGAAAGCGGCAGTTATCATGGCTATTATTTCGTATTAAACCATCTTGATGACGAACATATACAAAAGTTAAGAAACCTTATAAAAGAAAAGGAAATAAAAGAGGTAATATTTGCTTTCCCTCCTTCAGTAGAGAGCGAAGCCAGAGTACTTTATTTAGAAGACAAACTTAAAGATTTAAACTTAGAATTCTCCCAAATAGCCCAGGGGGTCCCTACAGGAGTACATTTTGAAAACGTAGATATTAACTCTCTTGCAAAAGCTATAAAACTTAGATTCAAACTTTAAATTTCACTTAATTCGTCCCTATGGGGTTTCCAGCATTCGTTAAAAAATTTATTCTCACTTTTTAACACTTTTTCATCACAATTTTTAATGATATTTTTAGCCCATTTTTCTATCTTTTTGCCTATTTCTTCTCCAAACCTCAAAAAAACGGCTTTTTTATAATCATCACTGGTATATATTTTTCCACCCACATAAGGAAGCCCTTCAAGTGCCTGAAGCTTAAATATTTCAAATGTTTTTTCATCAAGTTCTTTTTTACCTTCATAACGCTTAAAAACTTCTTCTTTTTCTTGTAATACCCTTTTTTTATGAGAAATATTTTTAAATATAGCATACTTTGTGGCTTCCGCTATTCCTATAGCTTCAGCTAAAGGTTCTTCATACCCCAGTTTTAAAGCCCGGAATTTTTGAAGTGCCGCCATTTTAGGAAATCTGTTAATCTTCATTGAGCATCCTTTTAAAAAACTTTACACCCCTTTAATATAATACCATTTATCTTCTTTTACAAAAAGACTTTCTTCTTCCATAACAAAATCGTCAATATAAGCTTTAAATTTAACAAAAGCTCTTTTCTTTTCATTTTTATATTCTACTATTTCAAGTTTTTTAAACTCAGATTCAGAAAAGTTTTTAATTGAATTTTTCCATGCTTTGATATCTTTTTCATAATGAGGAGAGTCTGGATGGGTTGTTTTAATAATATAATCCGCATTCCCAAGAGCATATGCAGAGTATCTGCTTTTCATAAGCAGCAACGCATTTGGGGCTTTAGAAATTTTATGCCATTTATAACAACACTCTTTATATTTTTTTCCGCTTCCGCACGGACATTTGGAGTTTTTAGAAAATTTCATAATACGCGTCTTCTCCTTTACACTTTATAAACTTGTTAATAACATACCCTCCTTTTGCAAAAATAATATTTTTCGGAATTTCACCGCTAAATACTATTTTGTTTTTTTCTATATTTTGTTTCAACCAATTTAACATAATAAAATTACTATTTGGATTTACATATACTTTTTTATCCCTTTTAAATTGTGAATTAAGGGCTTTAAACTCCTTAGCGGTAACTATCTCAAAGGGCTTTTTTGTATAATTAAATTTTTCGATTAAAAATTTAAACCTTCCGTTATCCGTAAAAAAACCGTTTATATAAGGAGGAATGTCAAACATCCTTTTACGATATATTTCATCGTCTATTTTTTCCAAATCCGCCTGAAGTATATCTTTTATATACTCATCTTCTTTTTTTATTTCTTTAAAATAAAACTCACCCATCAAATATCTACTCAACTCATATTCGCTGATTTTTTCTTTTTTAGAATTTAACGCTTTTTTATTTACTAATACAAATTCATGAAAATAACTTCCCCTTACATCTTTTTTTTCGTAAAAATCCTTAGTAGGGATAAAAAGCTGGGCAATTTTTGCCGTTTCGTCCATATATTTTCCAAAAACCACCGTGGTTTTTTCTTTTAGTTTAAGCCACTCATTTCTGTTTGGAAAACTTATAAGAGGATTTGCTCCTTGAATAAAAACCGTTTCATAATCGTCCAAATTAACATCCCAAAGAGATACTTGGTTTTTATGTTTTATGGAAAAAGGATTGTTTATACCGTATCCGCTACTTCGTGAACTACCCCGCCCTAAAGAGCGGAGCTTCCTGCTTTACATGTAGATGACTAGTCTGTATAAACAGCCCCCGCCAGAGCTACCTCCACAGGCATTAAATCGGACTGCTCCAGCCCTACTTGTTTTAACCCTTCTTTTAGTAAGTTCAGTGCAGCATTGTAATCTCTATTGTGCTTTGTTTTACAAACAGGACAAATCCAAGTTCTATCGGATAATTTTAATTCTTTGTTTTTATATCCGCAAACACTGCACAATTTGCTTGACGGATAAAACGTATCTACTTTGATTAATTCTCTTCCATAAAATTTTGCTTTGTATTCAAGCATATTGATAAACTTATACCAACTTGCCTGATGAATATGTTTTGAGAGTTTTTTGTTTTTGATTAAGCCTTTAATGTTTAGATTTTCTACTATTATGACTTGGTTTTCATCAATAAGTTTTCTTGATAATTTATGTAGAAAATCATTTTTAGCGTTTGTTATTTTTTCATGCAATTTTGCTACTCTTTTAGCCCATTTCTTAAAATTATTACTCCCTTTTTCTTTTCTTGATAATC
>NZ_JBMXVQ010000039.1:0-17780 GCF_053999135.1 Caminibacter sp. | reverse complement strand
TTTTTAACACTTCGAAAAAGCTAAAAAGTGCAAACGCAAGCGCCCTTCGGGTTAAGTGCACTTTTTTAACGCTTTTTCTCCGTTAAAATTTGCAATTGTTTCACTTTATTTAGTCAGTACCCTTTTTTTCCCAAAAAAAAATAAATGTTTGATTTATTTTGAGGATTGGTATTATTTTTAAAAATAGAAAATATAGAAGACCTTAAAGGTCTTGATTTAGATGTTTCTTTTTTTAACGAATCAAAAATAAAAAGGGGAGCGGGTTGTCAAAGTAGATTTTTTATCTGATAATAATAGTTTTAATCTCCGTCATTTCTTCGATTGCGTATTTAGCCCCTTCTCTTCCAATTCCAGATAACTTAACCCCTCCGTATGGCTGGATATCAAATCTTAACGTTGGAATATCGTTTATAATAACTCCTCCGGCTTCAAAATCGTCAATTGCTCTATTCATCAAATCTATTCTGTTACTAAACATCGAGTATTGAAGCCCGTAAGGGGAATTGTTTATCTTCTCAACCGCTTCATCGTAGCTTTTTACTTTTACAAGACTAACAATCGGGGCAAATACTTCTTCGCATACGATTTTCATATCGTCGGTTACGTCGGCCAGGATGGTAGGATATAATATATTTCCTTCCCTTTTACCTCCGGATATTATTCTGGCCCCTTCTTTTACGGCAGATTTTATCCAGTTTTCGGCTCTGATTGCGGCTTCTTCGCTGATTAAAGGTCCCATAAATGTATCTTCATCAAAAGGATTTCCTATTTTGAGTTTAGAAGATTCCTCTCCGAGTTTATTTGCAAATTCTTCATACACTTTTTCATCTACATATATTCTTTGAAGGGAAATGCATACTTGACCTGAATTTGCGAATGCTCCAACAGCGCATCTTTTAGCCGCCCAGTCCAAATCGGCCGTGCTTTCCACAAAAGTTGCGGCGTTTCCTCCAAGTTCGAGTGCTACTTTTTTAATTCCCGCATTTTGAGTGATTATTTTTCCTACAGGTACGCTTCCGGTGAAGCTTATGACTCTTGGAACTTGGCTTTTTACAAGCGTGATTCCTACATCCGCGTCTCCGTAAACTACGCTTAGGGCGTTTTTAATCGCATATTCACTTTCAATAAAAAGCTTTGCAAACGCATACGCCGTATAAGGAGCTTCAGGAGTTGGTTTTAAAACTACGCTGTTTCCGGAAATAAGGGCTGGGGCAATTTTATGGGCTACAAGATTTAAAGGAAAATTAAAAGGCGTAATAGCTACAACCACTCCAGCAGGCACTCTTTTATAAAATGATGTTGTTTTTGCTCCGCTTGGGGTTGCGTCTGTGGGAATTGTTTCTCCTAAAATATGATACCCTTCGGCCGCGCAGATTCTTAAATTTTCTATACATCTTTGGACTTCCACTCTTGATTGGGAAATAGGTTTTGCCACTTCTAAAGTTATATATTTTGCAAACTCTTCTTTTTGTTCTTCAAGTCTGTTTGCCACGTCGTTTATCCAGTTAATTCTTTGATGAAGAGGGGATTTTTTTGTATTTTTAAATGCTTCTTTTGCTGTTTCAAGTGCTTTTTTTGCGTCTTGAGGCGTACATTTTACAAATTTTGTAGCAGGTTTTTTGGTATAAGGGTTTATGATTTCTTTAACTTCTCCGTCTTCTTCTGTTGAACCTATCAGTTTTTTTGCAATTAGTTCGTTGCTTTCTATTTTTTTAATACCGAAAATTTCCAAAAATTTTTCAGGAATAATTCCCATTTTGTCTCCTTAAAAGCTTTTTATAGTAATGATAACAAATTTTTGATAAAATTCTTTAAAAAAAGGATAATTATTATGAATAAGGCGAAATATATATGGATGGACGGGAATTTTGTTCCATGGGATGAGGCTAAAATTCATGTCTTAACTCATACGCTTCACTACGGAAACGGAGTTTTTGAAGGTACGAGGGCTTATCAGACGGAAGACGGACTGGCTATTTTCAGACTCCAGGACCATACTAAAAGACTTCTTAATTCCGCTAAAATAGTAAAAATAGACGTGTCTTTTTCTCAGGAAGAACTCGAAATTGCCCAAATCGAACTGCTTAGAAAAAACGATTTTAAAGAAAATGTTTATATAAGACCTCTTATTTATTTAGGATACGGTAAAATGGGGCTTTATCATATAGGAGCGCCTGTTCATGTAGCGATTGCCGCATGGGAATGGGGAGCTTATCTTGGAGAAGAGGGGCTTGAAAAAGGAATCAGGGTAAAAATCTCTTCAATAATCAGAAACCCTGTAAAATCCACTTTTGGAAAAGCAAAAGCGGTGGCCAATTATTTAAACTCTCAAATGGCAAAATATGAAGCGATTGAATGTGGGTATGAAGAGGCTTTAATGCTTGATGATGAAGGATTTGTGGCTGAAGGGAGCGGGGAGTGTTTCTTTATTGTAAGGGACGGTGTGCTTATTACCCCTCCAAACGATAATTCTCTTGAATCAATTACCCAAGCTACTGTTTTAGAAATAGCAAAAGAGATGGATATTCCTATTGAGAGAAGAAGAATTACAAGAGATGAGGTTTATATAGCAGATGAAGTTTTCTTTACGGGAACCGCTGCAGAGGTTACTCCAGTAAGAGAAGTTGACGGCAGAATTATAGGGGATGGAAAAAGAGGACCTATAACAAAAGAGCTTCAAGAAGCTTATTTTGATGTCGTTTACGGAAGAGATAAAAACTATAAACACTATTTAACATATATTTAATTATAACCAGACATTATTAGTCTAAAAAAGGAAAGCTATGCCGGCAGATTTAAACGGATGGGTAAATAATAACAAAAAAGAAGATAAGCCCAAGTTCGAACCCCCGAAGTTCGAACCCCCTAACTTTATAAAAAACGGAGGCAATACGTTAATAGCGATAGGCGTTATTGTTTTGTTTTTGTTTTTGCTAAAACCATGGGTTATTATTAACGAGGGTGAGGTCGGAATTTTATCAACTACCGGAAAATTCAGCGAAAGGCCTCTTAATCCGGGACTTCATTTTTATTTTCCACTGGTGCAGAAAGTAATAGTTATTGATACGAAAGTTCATATGATAAGTTACAAAAGAAATCCTGAAATGGGTACTATGCCCGACAGATACGGTACTATAAAAATTTATCCGGCTATTAACGTTTTAGACGCAAGAGGGCTTCCCATTACAGTGGAATTATCTGTCAGTTACAGATTAAATCCAAAAGAAGCCGCTTATGTGGTTAAAACATACGGACTTAACTGGGAGGATAAAATAGTAAATCCGATTGTAAGGGATGTTGTTAGAAATGTAATAGGAAAATATCCGGCTGAAGAACTTCCTGTCAGAAGAAACGAAATAGCCGCCCGTATAGAAAGCCAGATAAGAGAGCAGCTTGATAAAATACCTAACAGACCGGTTATTTTCGAGAGTTTTCAGCTAAGGGATATAATTCTTCCTGAAAACATTAAAAGACAGATTGAAAGAGTCCAGATAGCAAAACAAGAGGCTGAAAGGGCAAAATACGAAGTGTTAAGAGCAAAACAGGAAGCTGAAAAAAAAGCCGCTATTGCCAGAGGTATTGCCGAAGCTAAAAAAATAGAGGCAAAAGGTAAAGCAGAAGCCAGGCTTATAGAGGCAAAAGCCGAAGCTATGGCGAATAAAGAGATATCCCACTCCCTTGATAAAAAACTTTTACAGCTAAAACAGATTGAAGTTCAGGGTAAATTTAACGAAGCTCTAAAAAACAATCCTAATGCAAAAATTTTCTTAACTCCCGGAGGTGTCGTGCCTAACTTGTGGATGAACGTAAACGATGAAAAAAAAGTAATAAGCACTAAAGTCCAAAGGTAAAGATATGGTTGATTTTTCTAAAAACAACGGGCTTGTGCCCGTAATCGTTCAGGATATTGATACTAATGAAGTGTTAATGCTTGCTTATATGAATGAAGAGGCTCTTAAAAAGACTCAAGAGAGCGGATATGCCCACTATTTTTCAAGAAGCAGAAATAGGCTGTGGAAAAAGGGGGAGAGCAGCGGAAACGTTCAAGAAGTTAAAGAAATTTTAGTAGACTGTGACAATGATACAGTTTTGCTTAAAGTAAAACAAAAAGGTCCAGCCTGTCATACGGGAAGAAAATCGTGTTTTTTTACAAATCTTAAAACAGGCGAAATTACTATGGACAAAGAAGAAGAAATTGAGTATAATTTCATAGATAAGCTTTATCATACACTGCTTGATAGAAAAAAAGCCGATCCTAAAACTTCATATGTTTCTTCGCTTTATAATAAAGGTGAAAATTCAATCCTTAAAAAAGTGGCCGAAGAAGCGGCGGAGTTTTGTTTTGCGGTTAAAGATAACGATAAAAAAGAGATTATCTACGAAGCCGCCGATTTAGCCTTTCATACGTTAATAGCTCTTGCTCTAAAAAATATTCATCCTGAGTCGATATTAGAAGAGCTTAAAAGACGTGAAGGCGTCAGCGGAATAGAAGAGAAAAAAAGTAGGAAGAAATGAGAATTCCTTATTTTACTTTTTTACATTTGCTGGATATAGCCTTTTTTTTAATTTTATTTATATTTTTAACGTTTATTTCTGTCAAAGCGGCAAAAAACAGTACAAAGCTACTTTTGAGTATGGTATTTGCTTCTTTTTTAGTGACTTCTTTTGGAGCTGTTTTAGGACTTATTGTTTTAGAAAAATATACTAAAAAGGCCAAACTGCTAGAAGTCAAGCAAAGAAGAGTGCTTATCAATGAGACGTTAGTCTTAAAAGGTAGAGTTAAAAATATAGGTAAGTTTAAAATTAA
This sequence comes from Caminibacter sp., assembly GCF_053999135.1. Lineage (NCBI taxonomy): Bacteria > Pseudomonadati > Campylobacterota > Epsilonproteobacteria > Nautiliales > Nautiliaceae > Caminibacter > Caminibacter sp. Next base: position 12,973 of record NZ_JBMXVQ010000039.1, on the reverse strand, counting down.
TTACTGTAAGCTTGAAATAAAGCTTGTAAATAACGGATGGGGCGGAGGATTTAAAAAAGGACAGCTTTTTAAATCCGGAGGTTTTGAGCTTTTTGGAAGTAAAAACAAAGAACAAAAAAGACCGAATGTGGTAAAAGTTACCAGATATATAATTACGGACGGGTTATTGCCGGGAGAGATTAAAAACTTTTCGGTTGTTATACCTTATCCTCCTTATTTTAAAAATACTTACCTCAATTATAAACTTTACTGCCATTAATTAAACAAATAAAAATATTAACTAAGGAAAAAAATGACATTTAACGATTTTAATTTAAAAAAAGAACTTTTAAAAAGACTTGAAGAAATAGGTTTTGAAAAACCAAGTCCCATTCAGGAAAAAGCTATTCCCGTAATTTTAGAAGGGCGCGACGTAGTAGCACAGGCTCAAACTGGAACCGGAAAAACCGCGGCGTTTGGACTTCCGATTCTTTCTAAAATGAAAAAGGGAGAAAAAGCGCTTGTAATTACACCTACCCGTGAACTAGCCATTCAGGTAAGCGAAGAGATTTTTAGATTTGGAAAATATTTAGGGATTCATACGGCAACCGTATATGGGGGAAGCAGCTATTCTAGACAGATTAAACATATAGAAAATTCCGAATTTATCGTAGCGACTCCCGGAAGACTTCTTGATTTATTGAAATCCGGAAGAATAGATATTGCTCCTAATTATGTAATTTTGGATGAAGCCGATGAAATGCTTGATATGGGATTTCTGGACGATATAAAAGAGATTTTTAAGTTTGTTCCAAGTGACAGACAAACACTGCTTTTCAGTGCCACTATGCCTGAGCCTATTAAAAATCTGGCAAAAACTATTCTTAAAGAGCCTGAATTTATAACGATTACCAAAAAACAGGTAACAAATGAAAATATTAAAGAATATTTTTACGTAATTGACGAATATGAAAGAAAAGATGCTTTAATAAGACTTATTGATTATAAAAATCCGAGCAAATCAATCGTTTTTTGCAGAACAAAAAAAGACGTTGACGATATTGCCGATTTTTTAAGCGGTGCTGGATTTGAGGCAAAAGGGCTTCACGGTGATATGGACCAGAGAAAAAGAGAAGAAGTAATTCGCGCTTTTAAAAACGACCGACTTGAAATTTTAGTGGCCACCGATGTTGCGGCAAGAGGGCTTGATGTTAATAACGTAACTCATGTATTTAACTATCATCTTCCTCTTGACCCTGAGAGTTACGTTCACAGAATCGGAAGAACAGGGAGAGCCGGAAAAGAAGGAATGGCTGTTTCTCTTGTAACTCCTCATGAATTCAGGGCTCTTAGCAGAATTCAAAAAATATCAAAAATAGTATTAAAAGAAATTCCTTCTCTTGAAGATGTAAAAGATAAGGAAATTCAAAAAATTATTGAAAAACTAAGTGAAGTAGAATCGACTAAAAAAGCTATTGAAATTATTGAAGAACTTCAAAACGAATACGATTTAACGACTATTGCAACTAAACTGGCAACTATGATGTTTGCTAAAGAGGCTGACGGCAAAGAGAGAATCGGAAAAAGTATAAAAGAAGCCAAAAGGCTTATAGAAAGAGACAGAAATTCAGGAGGAAAAGACAGAAGGTCTAGAAACTCAAGAGGCGGCGGATTTAGAGGCAGAAGAAGCGGCGGTAGAAGAAGATAAACTATTTTTTTAATACGTGTTTATCCAAAACTACGCAGCTGAAAAGTCCTTCGAAAACTTTTATTTCATTTAATATCCCCGTAACTTTTACTTCTACCTTTCTTTTTTCTTTCATTAAAATTTCTCCTGTAAATTCTACGGTGTCACCTACTTTTACGGGAGCCATAAATTCACAGTTGTTTGCTTTAACAAGTACTACGTAAGGTTCGTTTACGCTTGCCATCGCGCAAAAATCGGCTGCTCCAAACGTAAACCCTCCATGTACCAGTCCTTCATCGTCAACTGCCATATCGTCGGTTGTTTCAAGCACGACTTTTGCTCCGTTTTCCGTAATTTCTATAAGTCTTCCGAATTTTGGATTAAATTTTAAGTGGGTTTTTAATTCTATCATTTATTCTCCTGTAAATTTTTTAGCAATTTTATCCAAATCTTTCTGTAAAATTAAAGGATTGTATTTTTTTATAAAAGGGTGAGAAATTTCGTAATAATTTTCGTCAAAGAGATTAACGGCCCATACGTAATTTATATTTTCTTTTTCAAGGTAATATTTGTTTAGTAAAAAGTCGTTAATCATACCGAGTTTAGAACCGATTACCAAAAAGAGTTTTGCCTGGAAAAATTTAATAAAATCGACCATAAAAAAGGTTTCGGTTACCGGGACGAGCAAACCTCCGGCTCCTTCTATAAGCAGAATATCGCATAGCTGTTTTATCTTATTGTAAGAGTCTTTTATTTTTTCAAAATCCACTCTTCCCGCTACGGCTGGGGCTGCCGGCAGTGTTAATTGAATGGGAACAATATCGTCAATTGTTAAGGAATTAAGCAAAGGATTAAAACGTTTTGCGGTTTCAAATAGTTTTTTACCGTCTTTAGGATAGTCTGTAACTTCTGTTTCTACAGGTTTCATAACACCTACTTTATAACCATTTTTAGAAAAAGCTTCTATAAGTTTTAAAGTTGCGTATGTTTTTCCGCATCCGGTATTATTGGCAGAAATAAATATATTCATATCTCCTCCTTAGTTGATGGTGTAGCTGGGATAGTAATTTATTGAATGAAAAACTTTTTTGCCGTATCTTTTAGCGTAAATGGTTATTAAAAGTTTTTGAAGAGTCCCTGCAATTGAGGGCTCAAACCATGCCAGATTGCTAAGGGCTATTATGTATTTAGGCGGAAGTTTATAAAGGTCGGTTACCGTGGTTTCGTAGCATATAGCGTTTATAAAGTCTGTGTTTTTTATTTTAAAGACCGAAAAGTGTTTTGATGTTGCGTAATCACTTGCCCCTTCAAAAAAAATTTTGTTTATCTCTTTTTGAAAAAAAGGTAGGGGTATATATTCTCCAAAAGGCACTAAAATATGTTTGTCCAATATTTTCATATTTCCTTTTTCGAAAACATATGTGGAATTGTAAAATTTACCGTTTTTTAAATGAATCCCCCCCGTTATTATTGTTATTTTGTAAGAGAGCAGTTTAAGTTTGTTTATAATGTCTGGGTGTTTATTTAAAAAAATAGGAAAAGCGCTTTCGGGTAAGACCACCGCGTCATATTTTCCTATTGAATTATTTATATACCGGAAGTTGTTTTTTATCTCCTGAGGAATGTATTTTGGGTCCCATTTTTTATTCTGCGGTACGTATGTTGTAATCAGTTTTATTTTAAGTGGAGGTGGAGTTATCGGCTTTGGGTGGACAAAAAGGGCGGTGGTTATTAATATTAAAGAGAATTTGTTTTTTAAAACAACGGCTGTTATAAGTAAAAAAAGAGTGATTTTTAAAGGCGAAAAAAACGAATTTGCAATTAAAACTTCCGGTTTTAACCAGTCAAACGTAAACGGTTTTAAATAATCAAATCCAAATATAAAAAAGAAAGCCCATAAATAGGTGGAAAACGGGGAATGGAAAACAGAAAAATTGAAAAGATAAAATACTTTATTAATAAACCAGAAAATAAATCCGTAACCAAAACCTATCAACAAAATGATTAAGGGAATTAAGAAAGAGAGATTATAATATCGAAAACTAAGGGCTATCCACCAAAACCAAAACATTCCTATAAAAAATCCGGTTTGAAAAAAAGAATGTTTTTTATTAAAAAACCAGTAAAATGCGAGTATTGCAATAAGGGAATTTAATGTTTTTATAAAATAATTTTCTCCAAATATTGATAAATATACAGGAAGTGAAAAAAGAATTGCAGTAATTAAAGAATTTGTGTTAAAATATCGCTTAAAAAAGGATTTACATGAATTTTTTATATGCTGAAGGACAGGCTGCTGCAGGTCAACCGAGTTTACTTGCTTCATTATTACCTCTTATTATTTTATTTGGGGTGTTTTATTTTCTTGTAATTTTACCACAACAAAGACAGGCTAAGAAACACAAAGAGATGGTTGAGAGCCTTAAAAAAGGCGATAAAATTGTAACAACCGGAGGAATTATCGCCGAAGTTGTCAAAAACGAACCTGAATTTATAAAAGCGAAAATCGCTGATGGCGTTGAGGTTAAAATAGACAAAGCCGCAGTTGCCAGAAAGCTGGATAATGAAAAAGCTTAATTACAGACTTGTAATTTTTATTCTTGCCGCTCTTTTTGGAGTGGCTTTTAGTATCCCTTCTTTTATAGGAAAACAGCCGAGGGTTAATCTGGGTCTTGATTTGCAAGGAGGAATGTATTTAGTTTTAGGTGTGAAACAGGAAGAGGCGATTAAAAATAAAATAAAAACAATAGCATCTACAATTAAATACATTAGTGAAAAAAAAGAGCTGTTTATAGATAATTTGAAAGTTGAGCATAATAAAATAACTTTTGAGCTTCTAGATAAAGACGACGCTAAAAAAATGGATGAAGAGTTAAAAAGTATTAAAGGTATCAAAGTAGAGAAAAAAGAAAAAAACGGAAACTTAGAATATACTGTTTCTCTAACTCCTCAAGAAATTCAAAAAACAAAAGAAGAGGCTATAAATATAGCCGTTCAGACGATAAGAAGCAGGCTTGACGCTTTCGGTTTGGCCGAGCCTAGCGTTACAAGACAGGGTAAAGATAAAATCGTTGTCGAACTTCCCGGTATCAAAACCCAAAAAGAGAAAGAAAACATAAAAAAACTTATCTCTCAAGCGGCTCATTTGGAACTTTATCTGGTAGATGAAGAACATAGAATCACTAACCCTAAAGAAGCAGAAAAATATGGGGATATTATGCTGCCTGATAAAGAAAATCCAAAAAGAATGTGGCTTTTAAAAACCCCTCCGGTGCTTGATGGAAGTATGATAACAAACGCTACTGTCGGGTTTACCCAAAAAACCAACCAGCCGGCTATTTTCTTTACGTTAAACAGTGAAGGGGCAAGGATATTCGGAGACGTTACGGGCAAAAACGTAGGAAAAAGACTTGCTATTGTAGTTGATAATAAAGTTTATTCCGCTCCTACCATTCAGGAAAGAATCGGAGGGGGAAGCGGACAGATAACTGTTGGAAGTCCTGATGAGGCGCATGTATTGGCTATTGCGTTAAGAAGCGGTTCTTTGCCGGCTCCGGTTGTTTTACTTGAACAAAGAAGCGTAGGGGCGAGTCTTGGGGCTGACAGTATCAGAAATTCATTAATAGCTTTAATTTCAGGGTTTGTTATAGTTGTTATTTTTATGGCGTGGTATTACAGACTCGCAGGTATTATAGCCGATATAGCATTAATAGTAAACCTGTTTTTGATTTTAGCGGTTATGGCTATTTTCGGAGCTACCCTTACGCTTCCGGGGATGGCGGGTATAGTGCTTACTGTAGGTATGGCCGTTGATGCCAATGTAATTATTAACGAACGTATAAGGGAGCTTATAAGAGAAGGCAAGTCTATTCGTCAGGCTATTGAAGGTGGATATAAAAACGCTATGAGTGCAATTTTGGATGCAAATATCACAACCCTTATTGCAGCAATTGCTCTTTTTGCTTATGGAACGGGAACTATTAAAGGTTTTGCCATTACTATGGCTATTGGTATTTTGGCCAGTATGCTTACGGCAATTTTGGGAACTCATGGTATTTGGGAATATCTGCTTGCAAGCGGTAAAAAAATAACTCCAAAAGATTTTGGAATGAAGGCGTAAAATGGAATTTTTTAGCAATAATAAAATTTACGATTTTATGGGAAAAAGAAAAATATTTGTTTCAATCTCCCTTTTTTTAATAGTTTTAAGTCTTTTTTCCATTTTTACCAAAGGGTTTAACTGGGGAATAGATTTTAAAGGCGGGATAGAAATTCAGGTAAGATTTGAAAAACCTGTGGATATTGCGGAAGTCAGAAAATATGTTAGTAAAGAGTTTAAAGGGGCCAATATTACCACTTTCGGGGCTCCAAATGAAATTCTTATAAGGTTAAACGTCGATAAGGTAAGTTCGGATTTACAAAAATCTTTGGGAGCGGAAATAAAAAAACTTTTATCTCCCCTTGGCAAAGTGGAAATAAGAAGAGTCGATATTGTAGGGGCGAAAGTCGGAAACGAACTTAAAGAAAAAGGTCTTCAAGCATTTATCTTTTCAATAATCGGCATTTTGATATACGTGGCTTTCAGGTTTGAGTGGAGATTTGCCGTAGCTTCCGTTTTGGCCCTTATGCATGATACCATTATCTCTTTAGGAGCCGTCAGTGCTTTTAATATAGAAGTAAACCTTGATGTGTTGGCCGCTATTTTGACTCTTATGGGGTATTCTCTTAACGATACCATCGTAGTATTTGACAGAATAAGAGAAGAAGTCAGAGAAACGAAAATTAAAGATTTGGCTACTTTAATCAATATAGCTATTTCTAAAACTTTAAGCAGAACGGTTTTAACTTCCCTGACTACGTTTTTTGTGGTGTTTACGCTCTTTTTATTCGGAGGGGAAATTATCAAACCGTTTAGTTTTACACTTCTTGTAGGTATAATTGTTGGTACCTATTCATCAATTTTTATCGCTTCGCCTCTTTTAATCTGGCTTGGATTTAAAATAGACGATTACAGAAAAAGACTGGCCGAAAAAGAGAGAATCAAAAAAGAAAAAGAAAAAATGAGGCAAATTTATCAAGGCGGAGTAGTCTAAGGAGGTAAAATGGATTGGGGAAAGGTTGTTTACGTTTTTTTTCAGCTTATGAGTTTGACAAGTGTTGCAGGATTTTTATACGACCACAATAAAGTAGCCCTTTTTATAGCTTTAAGTCTTAATCTGATTTCCACTATTTTAAAAATAGGAATAAGAAATATTGTCGCGGCCGAGCTTTTTGCGGCAAGTTTGGTTGCCGATTTGCATCTTATTCCGGCGTTTTTTTATCTTGAAATTAAAAACGATTTGCAATCGGCTTATGCCATGGCAATAGGGGCTTTAATAGCAAATGTTGTAACGATAATTTTAAGTTTTATAGAAATAGCAAAAACAAAAGATACATGGGAGTAGAAGAATGAGAGAGTATAAACCTCAAGAGATTGAAATTAGATGGCAAAAAAAATGGGATGAAGAGAATGCTTTTGAACCGAAAGAAGATTATACACTTCCTAAAAAATATATTTTGAGTATGTTTCCGTATCCCAGCGGCAGAATTCATATGGGGCATGTAAGAAACTATTCAATCGGAGATGCGATTGCAAGATATTACAGACAAAAAGGTTTAAACGTTCTTCATCCGATAGGATGGGACAGTTTTGGAATGCCGGCTGAAAATGCCGCTATTAAACACGGGGTTCATCCTAAAAAATGGACTTATGAAAATATAGATTATATGAGAAAAGAGCTAAAAAGACTGGGTCTTAGTTTCAGTAAAACCCGTGAGTTTGCAACAAGCGACCCTGAATATACGAGATGGGAGCAGGAATTTATTATTAAAATGTATGAAAACGGTCTGCTTGAGAGACGTACTCAAAAAGTAAACTGGTGTGAGACGTGCCATACGGTGCTTGCAAATGAGCAGGTAATTGAGGGATGTTGCTGGAGATGCGATAATCCGATTGAAATAAAAGAACTTCCTGGATGGTATATTAAAATAACAAAATACGCAGAAGAGCTTTTAAGAGATATTGATGAAAAGCTTAAAGGCAACTGGCCGGACAAAGTTTTAACCATGCAAAAAAACTGGATAGGTAAATCAAGCGGGCTTAAATTTAAATTTAACCTCTCAGATGAAAGCCGTGAAAAATTAAAAAACGCGTTTGATGGGTATGAAGTGTTCACCACCCGTCCTGATACTATTTACGGGGTTACTTATTCAGCACTGGCGCCTGAACATCCGATAGTTGATTTTATGCTTGAAAACAAACTTTTTGACAAAGAAACGGAAGAGAGAGTAAGAAAGATTCGTTCAATCTTGCCAAAAGAGCGCCAAGCTATGGAAAAAGAAGGGGTGTATCTTGGAATTGATGTAGTTCATCCTTTAACCAAAGAAAAAATCCCTGTATGGCTTGCTAATTTCGTGCTTATGGATTACGGAACCGGTGCAGTAATGGCGGTACCTGCTCATGATGAGAGAGATTTTGAATTTGCCAAAAAATATAATCTTCCTATTAAGTGGGTAATTAAACCTGAAAACGGTGAAATAGATGAAACAAAAGCTTATACGGGAGATGGAATTTTAATAAACAGCGGTGAATTTACCGGAATGAAAAATACAGAGGCTAAAAAGGCCATTATTAAAAAATTTGAAGAGCAAGGCATAGGAAAAGAGGAGATAAATTACCGTCTTAGAGACTGGGGGATAAGCCGTCAGAGATACTGGGGAGCACCGCTTCCATTTATCAAATGTCCGAAATGCGGAATAGTCCCTGAAAAAATAGAAAATCTACCCGTAACGCTGCCGGATGATGTTGAAATTACAGGAAGCGGAAATCCTTTAGAATCCCATCCAACCTGGAAACATACAAAATGTCCAAAATGCGGAAGTGATGCCGAGCGTGAAACGGATACGATGGATACGTTTGTTCAGAGTAGCTGGTATCAGTTTAGATTTACTACCGATTTTCATAAATATCCTGATGTACCTTTTAGAAAAGAGGATGAAAAATACTGGATGCCGGTTGACCAGTATATCGGCGGAATAGAACATGCTATTTTACATCTTTTATACGCTAGATTTTTTACAAAAGCTCTTAGAGATTTAGGATACGCAAGTGTTGATGAGCCGTTTAAAAAACTTTTAACTCAGGGAATGGTTTTAAAAGACGGAAGTAAAATGAGTAAATCTAAAGGAAACGTTGTAGACCCTGATGAAATTGTTGCTAAATACGGAGCTGATACGGCAAGACTTTTTATTCTTTTTGCCGCTCCTCCTGAGCAGGAACTTGAGTGGAGTGAGAGCGGGGTTGAAGGTGCGTACAGATTTTTAAACAGACTTTATCAAAACGCCGCTAAATGTTACAAAACGGTTAAAAAACCTGAAATTGACGTTTCAAAACTTAATAAAGCAGAAAAAGAAGCCAGAAGAAAAGTATATGAAACATTAAAAAGAAGTAAAGACACGTATGAAAAAACATTTGCTTTTAATACGTTAATAGCCAGTGCCATGGAAGCTCTTAACGCTCTTAATAAAATAGACAATAAAGACGTTTATACGGAAGGGTATTGGGTATTAATGAACGTACTAGAGCCTATTATTCCTCATATTACAAGTGAAATCAGTGAAGAGCTTTTTGAAAGAAATAATTTCGGTGAAATAGAAGTGGATGAAGAGGCTCTTAAAAAAGACGAAATTAATTATCCAGTGCAGGTAAACGGTAAAAAAAGAGCTGAAATCAGTGTAGCGGCGGACGCTTCTAAAGATGAAATTTTAGAATCCGCTAAAAGAGCCGTGAGTAAATATATCGAGGGTAAAGAAATAGTTAAAGAGATAGTGGTACCAGGTAGAATAGTAAATATTGTCGTAAAAGGATAAACACTGAAAAAAATTCTTTTTTTCTTTTTTTTTATTTTACTGGGATGCGGATATAAGCCTAGCAGTGTATATCAAGACAATATTTTGGGAAACGAAATAAAAGCTAAAGTTAAAATAAGCGCCGAAAATCCGAGGGAAACTATTTTTTTAAAAGACGCTATTAATGATGCTGTTTATTCGAGTTTAGGAAAAAATCTATGTTATGATAACTGTAAGACGGTTATAGATATTATTTCGGCTTCTTCTTCTCTTACGCCTATTTATTATGATGAAAACGGTTATCCGGTTATTTACAGAATGGAAGTTAATATAAAAGCGAAAATAACAGATAAAAACGGGAGACTTAGAATTTATTCGGTTAATGGAAGTTATGATTTTAAAGTAGAAAGCAATTCGATTTTGACGGACCAGATAAAACTTGAGGCATATAAAAAAGCTAGTATAAACGCTTTAAATAAACTGTTTGCAAAACTTACAAAGGACGGGGCTTATTATGACAATTAAAGATATAGCTAAAAAGGCGCTTAGTTATTTTAAAAATACGGGATATGTATTTACTCCTAAAGAGTATGAGGAAATTTTTTGTAAAATAGCCAGACAAAACAGAATGATAATCGATGATTGTAACAAAGTTTCGAAATATCTTGCAAAGCTTGATGCAAAATACAGGGCTATTGCGACTAGTTATAATATCAAAAATCTTGATGAGCTGGTGATTTTTTTAATCAATTATTTAAACAGGGAAGATATAAGCAAGGAAAAAGAAAGTATTGAACAACTTTTTTTATACACTAAAAGAGCTCTTGACGTTATAGCCGTATTGCCTATAGTAAGGTCAAAAAAAATTGCTGTAAAACATCTTGATTTTTTAAAACCTTATATGGGTAAGGAGGAATGGGAAAAGTTAAGAAGTGAGTGGCTTGATTTTCTTGACAGTTTTGATGACAGAATAGTAAAAAAAGGAGCGGCTGTTGCCGGTATAAGAAGCGAAGACGCTCTTGAGGTTATTGACGCTTTAATTAAAAAAATGGAAGAAGGCCCCGATTTTTCTCACTTGATAGACAGTATTATATATTCCCTGACGCCAAGTTATGCTCCTTTTATGAATGATGAGGTAGCGGCTTTAAAAAAGCAGTTAAAAGAAGACCCCAGTATTATCCTTACAAAAGCTTTTGCCCAGGATTTAAAACTTTTAACAGATAAAAGAATTAAACTTGATAAAGAGGAACTTAGAAAAAAAATAAAAGATTTAGACCAGATAGCCGAGAGACTTTCTATAAAAATTTTAAGAATTCTTCAAAAAACGGACGGTTCGAGCAAAGAGATTAAAGATATAAAAATAGAGCTTCAAAACTGGAGGCGTGAAGAAGGTGGTTTTGAGAGTATAAAAGAGAAACTTTTAAATATAGCTATTTCTCTTGATAAGGAGCTTGATGAGTTTGCGACTGAGATGAAAAAAGAGGATGAGGAAATAGAAAAACTGAAACGTAAAATTCAAATGCTTGAAAGTAAAGTAAAAGAGCTTAGTAAAGAAGTTAAAACGGACTTTTTAACGAAAATAGCAAATAAAAAGGGTATAGAAGAAGAACTTAATAAACAAGAGAGTTTTTATAAAAGATATAAAACAAATTATTCCGTGGTGTTTTTTGATATAGACCATTTTAAAAATATTAACGATATGTTCGGTCATGACGCGGGTGATGCAATACTGAAAAATCTGGGACTTCTTTTTAAAAGGTATGCCAGGGATATTGACCTTATAGGAAGGTTCGGGGGAGAAGAATTTGTAGCCATTTTGCCTAACACTGATAAAAAAGGTGCTTACAAATTTGCGGAAAAAATCAGACAGATTATTGAAAATACAAAATTTATGTATAAAAATACCAGAATTAACGTAACGGTATCGGGAGGTGTTGCGGAGAGAAAAGAGGTTTCCTCAAAAGAAGAGCTTTTGAAAAAAGCGGATGAGAGATTATATCTTGCAAAAAGAAGCGGAAGAAACAGAGTCTGTGCTGATGATGAGTGTAAATGAATTTTTAGAAAAAAAACCTCTTTTTTATAAAGAAATCGATATTTTTAGAATGCCAAGAGCGTATAGTTTAATAAAAGATAAAATAAAAATACCTCTTGTAATTCATATTGTAGGGACTAACGGAAAAGGTTCTACGGGAAGATTTTTAGCTCATACGCTTTTAAAAAGAGGTTATAGTGTCGGGCATTATACCTCTCCTCATATCTTAAAATTTAATGAAAGAATATGGATAAACGGCAGTGATATAAGCGATGAAAATTTAGAAAAAATTCATCAAAAACTTCAAAAACTTCTTCCAAAAGATGTGATAAATTCGCTTAGTTATTTTGAATATACGACTTTTCTTGCCGCTTTAGCATTTGAGGGGCTTGATTTTGTAATTTTAGAAGCCGGGCTTGGGGGAGAGTTTGATGCTACTAATGTTTTTGATAAAAAAATCTCGTTAATTACAACAATTGATTTTGACCATCAAAATTTTCTTGGGAATTCAATAAAAGAAATAGCCACGACAAAGTTAAATTCTATTGAAAATGAAGCAATTATCGGAAAGCAAATTCATAATATTGAAGATGTAATTTTTGAAAAAAGATGTGAGGGTAAAAAGATTTATAGTTATCTTGATTTTTTTGAAGTTGAGGAAATTGAAGAGCTAAAAAAAGGTTTTAAATTCGCTTCATTTTTATTTTCGAATTATCTTTTGGCTATGAGTTTTTTAAAAAAAGAAGGAATACCTTTTAGGATAAATGATTTAGAGGATTTAAAACTTCCCGGAAGATTTGAAGAGATTGAAGAAAATTTATGGATAGATGTAGGGCATAACCCTTTAGCCGCAAGGGAGATTGTAAAAAACCTTCCAAAAAAAGTAAATCTTGTGTATAACACATATGCCGATAAAGATTATAAAGAGATTTTAAAAATTTTAAAGCCTAAAATCAATAAACTTTATTTAATAGATGTAAAAAACGACCGGATAGAAGATAAAGAAAGAATAAAAAAAGCGGCAAATGAGCTGGAAATTGAAGTAGAAGAATTTAAAGAAATTGAAAAGCCTATGCTTGTTTTTGGAAGTTTCAGTGTGGTTGAGGAGTTTTTAAAATGGAAAAAATTAAAAAAATAGTTGAAATTTTAAAAGAATACAATCCAAAAGCGGTATATCTTTTCGGTTCGCGTGCAAGAGGGGATAATCTTAAAAATTCCGATATTGATATTGCGGTGGATATTGATTTGAATTTTAGGGGAAAAAGAAAACTTAAAGAAAGAGTAGACAGGGCTGCCGGGCTTTACAGTGTGGATTTAGTTTTTTTTGATGAAATGAGCGAAGAATTTAAAGATAAAGTTTTAAAAGAAGGAATAAAGCTATGACAAAA
>NZ_JBMXVQ010000038.1:0-7199 GCF_053999135.1 Caminibacter sp. | reverse complement strand
CCGTCAATCGTAAAAGGACCTTCGCTTTCAAACCTTTCAACTATTATTTTTGCAAATTCTTTGTCTTCTTCAAATATTTTATTGGCTACTTCGCACTGAGCGGGCGTAATACATCCGACTCCCTGCATCCCTAAGTTTTTTTGAAGCAGGCACCATTTTGTAAATCCTTCAAGGTCTTTGTAATTCTGATAAACAAATCCAATAGGGATAATGTTGAGATATTTTGAAGTTAAAGAAAAGTCGCTTAAAATTCTGTGAATCAGAGGATTGTTTAGGTCTATGACGCTGTGAGAGATTTTTAATTCGTTTAAAAGATCATATATTCCGATATAAAAAGTGGTAAGTTTAGGGTGTTTTAGTTCTTTAAGATTAAAAAACGCTTCTTTTGTTTCAATAGAAGCGTGGATATCTTTATCGGTTTTCATAAAAACGTCATCAATTTCTTCGACAGATTTTACTTTTGGTATTCTAAATGCGTTAAAATTGAATCTATCTAAAAACTCAATCTCTTTAAGTCCTTCTTCATCAAGCGGATTTACTCTTATTACTATTTCTTTGTCAATATTTTCAATATGTGAGAGAAAAATAGCAATCATTATTTTTGCTATTTCTTTTTTTTCTTTCGGCACCCCGTCTTCAAGGTTTAGCATAATTACATCAGCCGGCAGTTCATCCATTTTATTAAGGTGTTTTACCTGATGTCCGCTTACCATTAAAACACTTCTTTTTTTAGTAAAGGAAAGAGGAAACTTTTTAGGGGGCTTAATTAGTGAGAGGGCTTTTTGAATATCATTGTTTTGGACGATGTTTTCGAGTTCTTTTAGGAAGTTTTTATCTTTAAAAATCATTTTTTATCCTTTTGAGCCTGAAGATATAAATAAAGGGCTTCAACTTCGTTGGTTGTGAGATAATCGTATTGAGGCATAATTGATAAAATTTTCTTTTTTGGAAAAATTTTTGTTTTTAACTGTTCGTATGTAATGTTTTGAATATTTGGGGCTTTTATTGTTTTTGTAATTATTTTTCCATATTTTTTTATTTTGTAACTGGCGATTATTTTGCCCTGTGCTTTTTTGCCGTGACATTTGGCGCAGCTGATACCTCTTGGGTTGTTATAAAGCATTTTTCCATATTCATAGTTAGTGATAAACCACTCCTGAGAAAAGGAAAATGTAGTTATACACAGCGGGATAATTAATCTCAATGCAGACCTTTTATGTTAAAATTCTAAAATATTTTACCAAAAAGGAACATCAATGACAATTATGGACGGTAAAAAATTATCGAGTAAAATAAAAGAAAAAGTAAAAAAAGATGTAGAAGAGTTGAAAAAAAAAGGTATTACTCCCGGGCTTGCGGTTATTTTGGTTGGTGACGACCCTGCAAGCCACACGTATGTTGGAATGAAAAGTAAAGCGTGTAAAGAGACTGGAATTTACAGTGTGGTACATGAGTTTCCTGAGAGTATAAGTGAAAAAGAACTTCTCTCAACTATTGATATGATTAACGAAAATCCTAATATTCACGGGCTTTTAATCCAACTGCCGCTTCCAAAACATATAGATACCACTAAAATTTTAGAAAGGGTTTCTCCCAAAAAAGATGTTGACGGATTCCATCCTTATAATATGGGAAGGCTTGTTGAAGGTCTTGATACGTTTGCTCCTTGTACTCCTCTTGGGGTTATGGAACTTTTTAAAGAATATGATATTGAGCTTAAAGGCAAAGACGTATGTATAGTGGGTGCTAGTAATATCGTTGGAAAACCTATGTGGGCTCTTTTGCTAAATGCATGGGCTACAGTGGATATATGTCATATAGAAACAAAAGATTTAAAAGCGCATACAAAGAGGGCTGATATTGTAATAGTAGGGGTTGGAAAACCGAATCTTATTACGGAAGATATGGTAAAAGAGGGAGTGATTGTAGTTGATATCGGTATAAATAAACTGCCTGACGGAAAGCTTGTAGGGGATGTTGATTTTGAAAACGTGAGCAAAAAGGCTTCTTATATAACTCCCGTTCCAGGCGGTGTAGGACCTATGACAATTGCTATGCTTCTTAAAAATACCGTAAAAGCCGCTAAAAATTTTGCGAAAGAGGCTAAATGAAAGATAAATTAATAAAATTTTATCACTGGTCTAATACATGGACAGGTACTATTGTTATTGTTTTACTGGTTATATTTTTTTTAGCTCAGGCTTTTATAATTCCAAGTGGAAGTATGAAAAAAACGCTGCTTCCTGGAGATGCCCTTTTTGCCAAAAAATTTGCTTACGGTGTACCGATTCCTCATATTCCATGGATAGAAATTCCCGTTTTGCCTGATTTTAAAGGTAATGGGCATTTGATTGAGGGTCCTAGACCTAAAGGGGGAGATATAGTTATCTTCAGATTTCCTCTTGATATTAAAAAACATTTTGTAAAAAGATGTTTTGCAAGTGCCGGTGATGAGGTGATATATACCGATGAAGGTTTTTGGCTTCATCCAAAAAAAGGCGATGAATATATAAAAAAACATTTTAAAGGATTTAGGGTAAAGGAATTTATGGGGAAACTTTTCGTGTTAAATCCTTATATGAAAGAACATAAAGGAATTCAGTATATCAATCAGAATTTTACCTATTTCGGGCTAAAACAAAGAGCCGAACAGCTGATAGAATTTGCCGGACTTAATAATTATACAGGATATATAAGTTATTCCGTTATTGAAAAAATAATAAAAGATATTATTGCTGCATTTGCAATGCAGGGAGAAAATGTAACTCCTCAGGAAGTTGATATAGGTATGGGAATAGTGTTAGAAAACGGAAAAGTAAAATATTTTTACTCAAAATTGCCTGAAGACAGGTTTTTTATGGTCGGTGATAACAGAGATGAGAGTTTTGACAGCAGGTTTTGGGGACCCGTGTCTTATAAACTTGTCGTAGGAAAACCGTGGTTTATTTATATGAGCTGGGATAGTGATTTTACTGTAAGATGGAACAGAGTCGGTAAAACAATAGACGAAATAGAAGAAGAACTTAGAGCTGGTAAAAGACCTTATATAACCGCGGGTTGCGAAAAAGGACGTTAATGGAGTTTTTAACTAAATATTCCGCTATGATTTTGGCTTTTTTGATAGCCATTATAGGTCATGAGATTATGCATGGGGCGGTTGCTAAATATTACGGGGATGAAACAGCTGCAAGAGAGGGGAGGCTAAGTCTTAATCCTATAAAACATATAGACCCTTTCGGGAGTATAATTTTTCCTGTATTACTGTATGTTTCTCAAAAAATGGCCGGAGTTGGTGATCCTATAATTTTCGGATGGGCTAAACCGGTTCCTGTTAATATTTTAACCGTTGTAAACAAAGGAGGATATTTAGCGGCTGTAGCCGTCAGTTTAGCAGGTGTGACGTATAATTTTTTAATGGCTCTTATAGCCTCTAGTATTATAGGATTTTTTTATCCGCCGGAGGGAATTTTTAGTGCATGGATGGTGATGTTTTTGATGTATATGGTGGTTGTAAATATTATTTTGGCCATATTCAATTTAATACCTCTGCCGCCTTTAGACGGAGCTAATGCTCTTAAATATCTGGCCCTTCATTTTAGATGGTATAAAATAGTGGAGTTTTATAATAAAATAGAGCCTTACGGAATGCTTATTTTGCTAATAATTCTTTTTACGCCTCTTAGCGATTATATATTTAAACCTGCATATATTCTTATAGGATTGCTGTTGTGAACAAACTTTTGGAACTTCCAAAAGAAAAACTTGTTGAAATAATAGAAAAGTTATATGCTAATCATATAAAAGAACCTAAATACGATATTTATTCAAAAAGTTTTTTTATAGAATTTTTAAAACAGATGTTGGAAGTTTATAAAAGATATAAAAATATTAAGTTAGTTTTGCTTGTTTTTAAATTTGATGAAACTAAAATAGTGGAAATTAAAAAACATCTTAGAAAAAGTGATTTAATTGCTAAATATGATAATGCATTTGTAATTTTACTTAGCGAAACTGGGAATTTCGGTGCTTATAAAGTAAAAAATAAACTGGAAAAAATTTTAGGTGTTAAAGGAGAAATAATAGATATCAATATAAAAGAGGGAGTAAAGGAGGTTTTGAAAGATATAGAAAATAAAATTAAGCTTTATTAAACCATCCTTTTATCTTTTCAATTGCTTCTTCTAAAATATTTTTATGCTCTTTGATTTCGCCTGTAAAACTTTCATGAAGCTTTTCAAGCAGTTCTTTTTGTTCGGTTGTCAATTTTTTAGGATACACTATATTTATAACCGCTATTAAGTCTCCTTTTATACCAGTGTTTGGGTCAGGGAGCCCTTCTTGTTTAAAGATTATTTTTGTTTTATCTTTTGTGTTCGGTTCTATTTCAATCTCTTTTTCACCGTTTAAAGTAGGAATTTTGATTTTATCGCCTAATATGGCGCTAGTGAAGAACACCGGTACGTCAACTATTAAATTATTTCCTTTTCTTTTAAATACTTTGGATGGTTTTACACGGAATAAAATATATAAATCTCCTCTACCTCGTTTGCTTTCGTTTCCTTTCCCTGGAATTCTCATTCTCATACCGGTGTCTACACCGGCTGGAATATCTACTTTTATCGTTTCTGTTTTAATTATAAAACCTTTTCCTTTGCATTCAGGGCAAGCTTTTTTGACTATAAAACCTTTTCCTCGGCACTCAGGACACGTTTGACTCATTCTTATAAAGCCGTTTCCTACTACTATGCTTCCTCTTCCTTTACAAACAGGACATATTTCTTTTTCTTCGGCTCCGCTACCTTTACATTTAGGACATAATGCGTAATATTCGTTTGTTATCTCTTTTGAAACGCCAAAAGCCGCTTCTTCAAATTCAAGCGTTAATTCTAAAGCTTTATCAATTTCGTACGGAAGTTCTTCTTCAAAATTTTCTCCAAAACCTCCTCCGAAAATATCGTTAAACATATTGAAAATATCTTCGAAACTGAAATCATTTTTATAGCCTCTTCCCTCAAGTCCCTCTTTGCCGTATCTGTCATAAATTGCTCTTTTTTCATCGTCGCTTAGCACCTGATAAGCTTCATTTATAAGTTTAAATTTTTCTTCGGCTTCTTTATCTCCTGGGTTTTTATCCGGATGATATTTCATCGCGAGTTTTCTGTAAGCTTTTTTTATCTCTATTTTAGTAGCGTTTCGACTTACTCCTAATATTTCGTAGTAATCCATTTCCCCTCCATTTTTTTTGTGAAATTATATCAAGAAAGTGTATTTGAAGATTTTTTGAAGAGGCGCGCCTGTAAGCCGGGTTCTGTTTTGGAAGCTATTTATCTGGGCGCACACCTTACGGTGCCGCTCAAGCGGAGGGTATAATCGCAAGGCTTTACCATCCCTCCTTGCTGCGGGGTGGGTTTACCAGCGGGATATGTCGCCATATCCCCTGGTGAGCTCTTACCTCACCGTTTCACCCTTGCCTGTGAGCCTAAAAAGCTCCATCGGCGGTCTGGTTTCTGTGGCACTTTCCCTCGCCTTACGGCGGCAGCCTGTTAGGCTGACCCCTGCCTTGCCGCAGCCCGGACTTTCCTCTGGTGATCCAGCAGCTTCCCGGCGCGCCTTTATTTGTAATTATATCAAAATTTTGAACCGCATATGTATTCGCAGTCTTTTAAAATATAAGCTTCATGTATTTCTCCTGCGGGGACGTTTAACGTATCTCCGGGTTTTAAATGGAATTTTTTGTCTTTAGTGTTTATTATCATTTCTCCTTTTAACATAACCCTTATTTCATTGTATGGATGTTTGTGCCAGGCATAATATGTTCCTTTTGAGTCGTTCCATATGAATATGTTTTTAAAACCTTTGTCTTGCAGTTCTTTTATTGTTTCAAATACACTTTTTGACATGCTATTTTCCTTTTTTGTATATTTTTTGAATTTTATCAAACTATCTCTTGACTTTAATAAAGTTTTTTATTAAAATTTCATCACCAAATGACATTGGGCTGTCGCCAAGTGGTAAGGCAGCGGACTTTGACTCCGTCATTCGGAGGTTCGAATCCTCCCAGCCCAGCCATTTTTTTTGACGCGGGGTAGAGCAGCCTGGTAGCTCGCCGGGCTCATAACCCGGAGGTCGTGGGTTCAAATCCCACCCCCGCAACCAAAATTTATAATTATCTGGTGTCAAAGATGAAATAAACAAAAATAAGAGAAAAAAAATTATTTTTCCTTTGATAAGTTAAAAAGAAGTTCTATTTTTGTTTCAAGTCTTACAAAATCCTCTCTCAAATCTTTAATTGAACTTACATTTTCTTCAAATTTTATAAGAGCTTTTTGTAAATTGTTTAAATCTTTTCTCAAACTTACAACATAAGAAGTGACAAAAACTAAATATGAAACTATAGTTACTGCCACTCCTGTCTCAAGTGTTATCATCTTAACCTTCTGAGTCTCCACTATCATCTGAAGAAGAACTACTATAAGAATAATCTCTTGCATTAATAACAATAATCGTATCAGCTTTAACACCATTAAAAGTTTTACCCAATAACGCCTCTCTTATATCTTTTCCTGTTTTAGCAGTAGAGGTGAAAAAATGCAAATAAACTTTTTCGTGACTTTCTTCATCTCTAATCATAATACTCCATTTTCTTGCCTCAGTAATACCAGTATCAGAACCAGTTTCAGAAGTCTTCTCAAGTATTTCATATTCGCCAGGCATTAAAGCATCAGCAAAAGCCTTAGCATTATCGCTATCAGCAGGAAAATAATTTGTAAAAGTTTTATCACCAAGTTTTTGCCTTACCATACATACACCCATTTTATACTCCTTTTAATTATTTTTATCTATCATAAATAGGATACGCATTATCAGCTTTTTCAGCACCTTCATAAAAACCAACATCAAACTTACCAACAATTGCAGGTTTTATATCATTAACATCCTTCTCAGGATTAATATGATGAATTCTAAAAGCACAACTCTTTTTACCTTTCCTTGATACCCATCTTTGAGTATTTAAAGTTTCAGGCATTGAAGTAGCAGTTCCACCCGTCGCCTTAGTTTCCCATTCTTCAACTTTCCCTTCCATAAGTCCTTTAAGTGCATTCAAATCATCAGCACTTGCCTGAACGCTTAGAGTTTGAACTCTCTGACCGTTTATATACTGTCTTAAAAGAGCCATTTTGTTTCTCCTTTTACTTAAA
>NZ_JBMXVQ010000037.1:0-25734 GCF_053999135.1 Caminibacter sp. | reverse complement strand
ACGATGGGGACAGATGGTGACCCGTGCTGGATTCGAACCAGCGGCCCTCTGCTTAAAAGGCAGATGCTCTACCGACTGAGCTAACGGGTCTTCTCTCACAACTCTTTGTTGTGTGGGTGAAATTATAGACAAAATTTGATTTTAATTCAAGGGTTTTTTTATTAAATTTTCATAATTTTTTAAAAATTTAAGGGATTTTTTATGAATTAAGTCATATTTGTCTTTTGGGTCTGATATTTGAAATATTTCTATATTCTTTACCGAGCCTATCGGGATTATTTTTTTATTTTCAAGCCATCTTGCCGTATTGATAAGTTTTTGTTTTATATTGATAATTCTTTTATCAAAGAAAGAAGAGGAATAAAATTCTTTTTTGGTCAGTGGAAGAAAAGACCCGTAAACGCCGACTCCAGGGCAGCTTAAATCAAGCAATATTGAATCATACCATGGAGAAAAAGGATAAATTTTACACGCCGGGGGTCTTTGTTCGTATATAGAACATTTTTCGTCTTGAAGATAAGGACATTCTTTTTCTGTGCTTAAAAGCATTACGGGCTTAAATGTATCGAGTTTTGCTATTACTATAGGAAAATATTCATAAACTTTTTCAAAATCTTCAAGTATTAGCGGAGCTAAGAATTTATTTTTGCAGCATTCCGTGCAGTTTTCGCAGTTATTGAATTTTAAAAGATGAAGGTGTTTTATATTTGCATACATTTATTCCTCCAAAATTATTAAAGTGTCAAGACGGTAAAATTTTTTCAGCTCTTCGTAAATATCCGGAAAATGGTAGTGTAAAAATTTTGGATTACAGAAAAAATATTCTGTCATAACCGCAAAAAACTCCGCTTCATTTGTAAGGGCGTATTCGTCTATTTCAATTTTTGAGTGGTGTTGTTTTTTTTCTAAAAGCAGTTTATATTCTCTT
This sequence comes from Caminibacter sp., assembly GCF_053999135.1. Classification (NCBI taxonomy): domain Bacteria; kingdom Pseudomonadati; phylum Campylobacterota; class Epsilonproteobacteria; order Nautiliales; family Nautiliaceae; genus Caminibacter; species Caminibacter sp. The sequence goes on along the minus strand of NZ_JBMXVQ010000037.1, from coordinate 24,806 downwards.
AAAACCGTTTTTTTCCATTCTTTAAACATTTCTTTTGTCACAGGGGGAACTCCGTCCGCCGCCCCGTCGGCAAAATCCAGCATATGTGCGAATTCATGTATTATTACGTTTCTTTTTTTATTGTGTTTTATCTGATATTTGGCGTCATGCCATGAGATAATAACGCTGTCTTGAAGAGCCTCTCCGCTTATTATTACGTCTTCTTCTACGATATATTCTCTTTTTATGTTTTTTTTGATTGCTTTTGGGTAAATATATACATATTTTAAATTAGGATAGCAAAACTCTTCGTATGCAGCCGTTAAAATGCATCCGTAAAAAGCGGTAAGGGTTTTTATTTCATCGGTTAATTTTATGTAGGGTGCAATAAAATCTTTTTCAATAAAGAATCTCTGTATTTTATAATCCATAGTTTTTTTATATTTTTCGGGCAGGTTTTTATAAAGGGGTATGTCTTGAATGTATTGTCTGTATTTTTTTTCAAGAGGTCTGTTTTTTAATTTTTTTAGTTCTTTTCTGTATTTTAAAAAGCGGTAAAAATAAAAAGCGGTAAATAAAAAAAATAAAAACCATAAAAAGGATAAAAACAGGGCGAAATTATCCATAAATCGCCTGAACGGCTTTAAAGCCTCCGGCTGCTAAAATAATGCTGCCTATTACGTTTAACAGAATATATGTAAGACTTTGTATGATAAGCCCGTTTTTTATAAGAAAAAAACTTTCAATCGCAAAAGTTGAAAATGTTGTTAAGGCTCCCATCATCCCGGTTGTTAGTAGCGATTTAAGATATGGGTTTTCTATAATGTGAAACTGTATAAGACCTATTAAAATACCTAAAATAAGACTGCCTATCCAGTTGACCGCAAGGGTTCCAAAAGGGATGTCGTGTTTTACCAATCCGTTTACCAGACCCGTTGTATAAGCTCTTAAAATCGCTCCTATAAATCCTCCAATTCCAATAGCAAGATAAGTATCTATTTTCATTTTTTGTACTCCTTATCCAAAATTTGCTGCATATTGTTTCTCATATCCTCATACCATCCCTCATATGGATAAAAGCTGTCTAAAAAAACAACTTTTATTTTTTGTTTTTCTATTCTAAAAGGGTTTTTTTTAAAAGCTTTTGGTAAATTTATTATTACAAACGGCTGAACTTTAAGGTTTAGTTTTTCCACAATCCCCTTTGGTCCGTTTTTAAATTTTAAAAGTTTTGTATAATCGCCTTTGTTTCTCGTCCCTTCGGGGAATAAAAATACTTTATATCCTTTTTGCGTTTTTTCTTTTATATCTTTTATCATTTTTATGATAGCTCTTTTATCGTTTCTATTTGCAAGAATCATATCGCTTTTTGTAACAAGATATTTAAAAATGGGCATTTTTGCTATTTCATCTTTGGCAACCCATATTATTTTTTCATTTCCGTAGACCGTTTCCATAAGTGGTATATCAAGGTTATTTGTATGATTCCCCATGAGTATATTGGCTGTAGGGTCAATTTCACCTTCTATAATAATTTCCTTAGCAATTAAACTCGTTAAGATTTTTGAAGCTTTTTTTCTAAGTTTAAGCTCCCATTTGGGATTTATCGCAATAAGCAGTGAAACTATAGCTAAAAAACCAAATCCGTATAAAAATTTAACTGAACTGATTATGCTATTTAGTATTTTCATTTTTTACCCATCCTATTTTATTGTTTATTTTCACTTTTATATATCCGTCAGTTTTTTTTAAAATTGTAGCATTTATAGGTGTTTTTGTCTCATATATTACGGTTGATTTTGAGGTTGGAAGAATATGTATAGCTGTATTTGGTTTTAATATTACACTGCCTTTTGGAATTATCTGAAACAGAAGATATCCTCCTATGATTAGAGGAAAAATCAGTATCCATACTTGTTGATAAATAATAAAAATTATAAGAAAAAAGGCAATAATTCCTAGCAGCAGGGTATTTACGGGAGTAAAAAATGTCTGGTTTTCCGGATTTATATTTGTCTGGGTGCTGATAGTTTCTTGTTTTAGCTTGATAGGGATTGTTATTTTATCAAATTTATTTTGTAATAAATTGAAATAGTAAAAAGTAAAAAATTTTTTGTTTTTAGGTATTATGGCATAATAACTTGCTTCATTTTTTGTTTTTAATGTCAGATTTTGTTCCGTTATAGGAAGAGAAAAATCTTCGATATTGCATTCGTCGCATTTGATTGTAAATGAGATTAAAATCCTGTCTTTTTTATACACAGAAGATATTGGATTTATTATGCTTAGGTTTTTGGCAAAAACGTTTGAAAACAGGGGAGGTTTTTTGATTGGGACGGTTTTTATGAGAGAGTTTAGGTTTATTGTTTCTATTTTGTCGGTAATTAGAAATATTTTGTTTTCTGGACTGTTGTCGGCTTTAAAAATGATGTCTAATTTGTAAAGAAAAGGGTTTATTTTTTTTAGAGATGTTTCAACTTTGTATGTAGGAAGAACGCTTAGGTTTGTCTCTTTTGAGAAGATGATTTTGGCTTTTAAATGGATTATTTGGTTTTGATAGTAAAAGGGTTTTAGATTTTGATATTTGATAAAAGAAAATAATAAAAGGGGAATGAAAAAGATAAGCTTTTTCATTTGAGAGCTATATTGTTTTCTTTAATGATAGATTTTACATATGCTAAAAATTTTTCTTTTTGTTTTCCTTTTAAGGCTATTTTTACGGAATTTTTAAGTTTTGCCGGATTTATCCACTTGCCGTATCTCATAACACCGAAGTGAAGATGAGGTCCGGTTGAGAGCCCCGTGTTTCCAAGATATCCTATAGTTTGTCCCTGTTTTACCCATTTACCTACATAAAGACCTCTTGGCCATCCGTGCAGATGTGCGTATAGTGTGATATAACCGTTTTTGTGTTTTATTTTAATACTTCTGCCGTATCCTTTAATCCAGCCTTTATAAATAATTTTACCGTCCGCAACGGCATGGACAGGGGTGCCGATTTTGTTTACGTAATCTATTCCGTCATGTATTCTCCATTCATGTAAAATAGGATGGAATCTCGGTCCAAATTTTGAAGAAATTCTTGTATATTTAAGAGGAGCTTTTAAAAACATACCTTTAAGGCTTTTTGCTTCCCTGTCGTAATATCTTCCGTCTTCAGGATTATAAAAAGCCGTATAATCAAAATATCTGTTTTTTATTTCGGCAAAAATGATTTTTACATCTTTTACTTTTCCAAACCTGAGTTTTTCTTCATAAAGAATTTTTATTTTGGTGTTTTTAGGGATTGCCCTAAAATTTACTCTGTCTTCGAAAATATTTATCAGTTTTGAAGTCAGGCTTCTTAGATGGGTCGCTTTATATAAATCGTAACTTAGGTAATTGTTTATTTCCACTTCAGCGTATTTTTTCCGGGTTTCATAGATAATAGGAACTATTGTTGAGACGTATTTTCCGTTTTCGTTTATTATTTGGAGCTGTTGTTTTGAGTTTAAAGGTATTAAAGCCTGTTTTATTTTATTGTTTTTTTTCATGATAAAAAGAGTTGAGCCGACAGGAATTCTTCTTACCATTTTTTTTATTTTTGTCGGAAGGTTATAATATATTTTCAAAGGCAGAGAATTTTTCTTTAAAAAACCGTAAAAAGTGTCTTTATTTCCCCATGTGGTTATATCCACCTTATAAGCAAAAAGAGAAGAGAGAAAAAAGGTTATTAAAAGCAGCCTTTTCATTTAAAAAATCCCTCAAGCATTTTAATCCCGTCCTCTCCTCCTAAAATACTCTCCATAGCCCTTTCAGGGTGCGGCATAAGCCCAAAAACGTTTTTGTTTTCGTTGCATATTCCCGCAATAGAATCAATACTTCCGTTAGGATTTAATTCATTTCCTTTTTCATCGCAGTATTTAAGGATAACCTGTCCGTTATCATACATTCTTTTTAATGTTTCCTCATCGACCTTGTAATTACCTTCCGCATGAGCTATAGGAATGTTTATAATATCTCCCACATTTAGGTTTTGTAAAAATTTATTATTGTTGTCGATTACTTTTAGATGGTGAAACTTTGAAATAAAATGCAAATTTTCGTTTCTTGTCATTCCTCCGGGTAACAGATGTGATTCAAGAAGAATTTGAAAACCGTTGCATATTCCAAGAACATAACCGCCCTTTTTAGCGTATTCGCTGACAACGTTCATAATCGGAGAAAATCTGGCAATAGCACCGCTTCTTAAGTAATCTCCGTAACTAAATCCCCCGGGAAGTACGATTAAATCGTAGTTTTTCAGGTTTTCTTCGTTATGCCATATAAAATCAACCTTCGCTCCAAGTTTTTCAAAAGCCCATTTTGTGTCTCTGTCGCAGTTTGTTCCGGGGAATACTACTACTCCTACTTTCATTCCTTAACCTCTATTTCGTAATTTTCTATTACCGGGTTTGCAAGAAGCTCTTTTGCCATCTCTTCAGCTTCTTTAACTGCTTTTTCTTTATCTTCGGTGTCTATATCTATAATAATCTGTTTTCCTACCCTTACGTCTTTAACGTCTTTAAAGCCGAGTGTTTCAAGAGCATGTAAAACGGCTTTTCCCTGAGGGTCTAAAACGCCTTTTTTAAGATGAACGTTTACCGCTACTTTCATTTTGCTTCCTTTAATCTGTTTAATACTTCGCTGTATGCTTCTTTAATATCTCCAAGATTGAATCTAAACAGGTCTTTATCGAGTTTTTTACCTGTTTGTTTATCCCACAATCTGCACGAATCCGGTGTTATTTCATCCGCTAAGATAATGTTTCCTTCTTCGTCTTTTCCGAATTCTATTTTAAAGTCTACTAAAATTAATCCCACTTTGTCAAAAAAATCTATTAAAAATTCATTAACTTTTCTTCCATATTCTCTAAGAGTGTCAAGTTCTTTTCTGTCTTCCACAAGATTTAAAATCATAGCATGGTCGTCGTTTATAAGAGGGTCGTTTAATTCGTCGTTTTTGTAATAAAATTCAACTATTGCAAACGGAAGCTTAGTACCTTCTTTTAATCCGAGTCTTTTTGCCAGACTTCCCGCTACAATGTTTCTAACAACCACTTCTATAGGAATAATATCGACTTTTTTAACGAGCTGTTTAGTCTCGTCTATCTGTTTTATAAGATGGGTGGGAATACCTTCTTTTTCTAAAGCTTCGAAAATAAGTGTTGTAATAGCGCAGTTAAGCGCTCCTTTTCCACTTTCTTGCGAGGCTTTTTCCCCGTTAAAAGCCGTTAGAGAATCTCTAAATTCGCATATTACTTCGTTTTCCTTATCCGTTTTGTAAATTCTCTTGGCTTTTCCTTCGTATAACAGTTCCATAATGCTCCTTTATCTTGAATTTTGATTTGCTATTATAAGCGCTTTTAGGATGTTTGCTCCTGTTAACAGCTGTAAATCCCCGTCTATTTTTTTGATGTTTTTTTCTTCTTTTTTAACCTGTTTTTTACCGTCTATTTTTTCAAGTTCGGCTTTTAAATGGGCTTTTAAATTGGCTTCTTTAATCTGTTCGGTTTCATTTATTTCTTTTATCTCAGCCGGATGCACGATAATATCAGGTGTTACTCCTTTTGCCTGAATGGTTCTTCCGCTTGGAAGATAATATCTGGCAACTGTTAATCTTATCGCTTCGTTTTTATTTACCGGTAAAATAGCCTGTACGCTTCCTTTACCGAAAGTCTGTTCCCCTACTATTACCGCACGTTTGTGGTCCTGAAGCGCTCCGCTTACGATTTCACTCGCACTTGCGCTTCCTCCGTTTACAAGCACGACTATAGGAATGTTTTTATACGTCCCAGCGCTGTGAGCGTAATATATTTCGTTTTCTCTTTTTACCCTTCCTTTTTGGGATACTAAAACGCCTTTGTCTATAAATAAATCAAGTGTTCCAACCGCCTGGTTTAATAGACCTCCTGGATTGTTTCTTAAATCTATTATAATTCCTTTTTTGCCTTCTTTTTTAAGCTTTTTAAGCGTTTTTTTAAGGGATGAAACCACGTTTTTGTCAAAACTGCTTATTCTTATATATTTTATTTGAGGATAATTTTCCAAATCTTTGGCTTTTACCGATTTTACTTTTATAATTGCCCTTGTAATAGTCACTTTAAAAGGTTTTTGACCTTTTCTTACAATTGTGAGGGTAATTTTGGTACCGGGTTTTCCTCTCATAAGATTTACGGCTTCGTCAAGTGTCATATCTATAGTCGCTTTATCGTTTATTTTAAGAATAATGTCTCCGGCTTTAAGTCCAGCTTTGTAAGCCGGTGTATCGTCTATAGGGGAGATGATGGTTAAAACACCGTTTCTCATACCTACTACTATACCAAGCCCTCCGAATTCTCCGCTGGTTTGTACTTTAAGCTCTTTGTAGGCTTTTTTATCAAGATAACTCGAATGTGCGTCAAGTTCGGGAAGAAGTCCTTTTAATGCTTTGTTAATAATGGTTGTTGTGTTTATATCGTCAACGTAATATGCTTCTATCATATTGACCACTTTTATGAATTTTTCGTATGCCTGAAGTCTTGTCTGTTGGGATTCGGCAAAAACGGATGTTATGAGAAGTAATGCAAACAGAAGTTTTTTCAATGCGTCTCCTTGGAGTTTTTGAAATTCTATTTTAATTTATGTGAAAAATCAAGTAACTTTAAAAACGGCACTGACTAAATATGCTCTTTTATTGAGCGTATTTAGTCAGTACCTTAAAAGTAAAAAAATCATAAAAAAAGCAATTTAAAAACCTTGACATAGGTCGACTAAAGCTGTTATAATTACGCTAACTAAAACTTTTAAGGAGGAGAATATGGAAAAATTATTCGAAAAATTAACCAATCAGATGATGGAAGCAATTGAAAGCGGACTTAGTCTGGCTTTACATAATAAAAACCCGGAAGTACATCCTTTACATGTATTATGGGGGCTTTTGACAAACACCAACACCGTGCTTAATCAGGCCCTTAATAAAATGGGCGTTGATAAAGTTGCAATTGAACTTGAAGTAAAAAGCGCGGTTGACAGACTTCCTAAAGTGGACAATATTTCAAAAGAATCCATAAGAATAGGAAGAGAGCTTATTCAAAGTTTAGAACAAGCCGAAGCGTATGCTACAAAACTCGGGGATAAATATGTTGCAGTGGATACATGGCTTATAGCGAATCTTGACAGATTTAAAGACATACTTGGAAAATTTGTCGATTTAATGGAGCTTAAAAAAACACTTGAAGCAATAAGGGGAGATAAAAAAATTGAAAGTAAAAGTGCTGATGAAAATCTTGACGCTCTTAACAAATATGGAATAGACCTTACTCAAAAAGCAAGAGACGGGGAACTTGACCCGGTAATCGGAAGAGATGAAGAAATTAACAGAATGACTCAAATTCTTATTAGAAAAACAAAAAACAATCCTATTTTACTTGGAGAACCGGGGGTTGGTAAAACAGCTCTTGTGGAAGGATTGGCTCAGAGAATAGTAAAAAAAGAGGTACCGACTAGTCTTCAAAACAAAAGAATTATAGCCCTTGATATGACGGCTCTTATTGCAGGAGCTAAATACAGAGGTGAATTTGAAGACAGACTTAAAGCGGTTGTGGATGAAGTAAAAGCGAACCCAGATGTTATTTTGTTTATTGACGAAATCCATACCATTGTCGGTGCCGGTGCCAGCGAAGGTAGCATGGATGCGGCAAATATTCTAAAACCGGCACTTGCAAGAGGGGAGCTTAGAACCATCGGTGCGACAACGCTAAAAGAATACAGAAAATATTTCGAAAAAGACGCGGCGCTTCAAAGAAGGTTCCAGCCTGTTATGGTTAATGAACCAAGCGTAAACGAAGCTATCAGAATTTTAAGAGGTCTAAAAGACAGACTTGAAGCGCACCATCAGGTAAAAATTCTTGACGAAGCGTTGGTTGCGGCTGCAAAACTGACTGACAGATACATTACAGACAGATTTTTGCCTGATAAAGCAATAGACGCAATTGACGAAGCTGCTGCTGAGATTAGAATGCAAATTGAAAGCGAACCTTTTGAGCTTGCTAAAATCAAAAGAGAAATAGAACAGCTTATGGTTGAAAAACAGGCAATCGAAATGGAAGGCGCAAAAACGGATAAAGCCAAAAAAAGACTTGAAGAGATAGAAAAAGAACTTGCAAACCTTGAAGAAGAAAAAAGAAAACTTGAGGCTAAATATGAAGAAGAAAAAAGAATCCTTAAAGAAATTGCTAATTTAAAAGAGCAGATAGAAAAACTCAAAAACGAAGCCGAAATAGCAAAAAGAGAAGGTAATTACCAAAAAGCGGCTGAAATTGAATACGGAAAGATAGTTGAGCTTCAAAACAAATTAAAAGAACTTGAAGCCAAATGGGAAGAAATGCAAAAAGAAGGAACGCTTCTAAAAAGCGCCGTTGATGAAGAAGCGGTTGCAAATGTTGTTAGCAAATGGACGGGAATTCCTGTTAGCAAAATGCTAAAAAGCGAACTTGAAAAAATATTGCATATTGAAGACGAGCTTAAAAAATGGGTTGTGGGACAGGATGAGGCTATTAAAGCGGTCGCCCGTGCGATTAAAAGAAACAAAGCCGGACTTGGAGACCCAAACAGACCAATTGGTAGTTTTATGTTCTTAGGACCGACAGGGGTTGGTAAAACCGAAACTGCGAAGACATTGGCAAGATTTTTGTTTGACGATGAAAAAGCGCTTATCAGGTTTGATATGAGTGAATATATGGATAAAATTTCCGTATCAAAACTTATCGGTGCGGCTCCTGGATACGTAGGATATGAAGAGGGCGGACAGTTAACAGAGGCTGTTAGAAGGAAACCGTACAGTGTAATTTTGTTTGACGAAATAGAAAAAGCGCATCCGGATGTATTTAACATTCTGTTGCAGGTGCTTGATGATGGAAGACTTACCGATAATAAAGGTGTAACGGTTGATTTTAAAAACACCATTATTATCTTAACAAGCAATATCGCAAGCGATATTATTATGGAAATAAAAGATCCAGAAGCCAGAAAAGAAGCGGTTTGGGCGGAGCTTAAAAGAAGAATGAAACCTGAATTTTTAAACAGACTTGACGAAGTGGTTGTATTTAATCCACTTGGAAAAGAACAGGTTAAACAAATTGTCGATATTCTGCTTAGAAAAATTAAAGCTAGACTTGCAGAAAGAGATATTGAACTTATTTTAACCGATAGAGCAAAAGACTTTATCGCGGAAGTTGGATTTGATCCGATTTTTGGTGCGAGACCTTTAAAAAGAGCTCTTGCGGATGTAGTTGAGGATAAACTAGCAGAACTTATTCTTGAAGGTAAAGTAAAAGAAGGCGATAAAGTTGAATTTGACGTTGACGAAAACAATGTTATTGTAAAAGTAAACGGCCAGGAAGTGGCAAGAGAACCTAAATAATTTCTTTCTCTCTTTTTTCTCTCATTTTTATTCAATCTCACAAAAATGTTACACATTTTATACTTTTTATTAAAATATTTGTTAAAGATATAAGAAATATTGGATATAATCCAATTTAAATTTTTTATATAATTATGTGTATGAACAACTGTTTATAAAAGGAGAATAATTTGTTTTATTATGTGTTGCATATAATCACAGTCGTAAGTTGGTCGATATTTTTACTGCAGTTTATAAAATCGTTACAAAATGACACCCAAGATAAATTTATTTTCTTTATATTGTCTTTGTTTTTTATGGCCGTTGTTTTATTTGTGGGAACCAAACTTATGTTCTTAGCCCCAGGAATTGCTAAAAGCGGCGGTTGGATTCATGTAAAACTCAGTTTTGCCGTGTTGATGATTATAGAAAATCTGGTTTTGGCTTTTATTTATTTAAAACACAAAATTATTTCATCAAAACTGTATGAAATAATGTATTGGATTAGTTACATTTCTTTTATGATAATGCTGTTTTTAAGTCTGCTTAAACCATTTTAGAAAGGAAAAGTTATGGTGGATGAAAAAAGAATTCAAGAAAAGTTAAAATCCGGTAAACGTCTCTCAAAACTTGACGCCCCAAAAGAGATTAAAAACGTAGAAAAAGTTATGAGCGATAACGATTTTATCGTATCTAAAACGGACACGAAGGGTTATATTATCTACTGCAACAGAATATTTGTGGAGATGTCCGGTTGGAGCAGGTTTGAGCTGATGGGAGCCAATCATAATATAATCCGTCATCCGGATATGCCTAAAATCGCTTTTAAAATTCTCTGGGATTTAATTCAGAATAAACAGGAATTTTTCGGGTTTGTTAAAAATTTAAGAAAAGACGGAGGGTTTTACTGGGTTTTTGCTTATATTACCCCCGATTTGGATTTAAACGGTAATATCGTCAGTTATACCTCTTTTAGAAAAAAACCAAGCAGAAAAGGTATTGAATTTATGAGCGAGGTTTATAAGAAATTGGTAGAGGCGGAAAAGCAGGGAGGTATGAGTGCAAGCTACGAACTTTTAAAAGAAATGCTAGGCGCTACAGACGAAGATATAATTGAAAAATATCAAAAACTTGTATTTGATTTGCAAAAAGGATAAAAAATGAAGATGGAGCTAAATTTAAATTCTATCTCAAATATATTAATCAGCGTTTTAAGTTTAACGGGGGCTGTGTATCTTGGAATAACAGGGAATTCTGCAATTGATTATGGTATTGCTTTTATATTGGTGGTTGCAGCTTTGCTGCCTTGGATTAAGAAAAAAGAAGAGAAAAGCGATGTTCTCGATAAAATAAACGACGTTGTGCAAAAAGTATATGAAGGCGAAATTTATCACAGAATTATTTTAGACGATGATAAAACAAAAGAAGAACAAATAGGATGGAATCTTAACGAAACTTTTGACCAGATAGAAGATTTGTTAAGAGAGGTTGAAAATACGGTTATAGCCGTTAGCAACGGGCAGAATTACAGGTATATTCTTCCAAGCGGTCTTCATGGGGAGTTTAGAAACGTCGCAGAGCAGTTTCAAAAAGCCATTGAATCTATTAAAATATCAAAAAAAGTGGAGCTTGTGGCAAATCTCGGTAAAAAATTTATTGAAATAGACGGAGGTATTCCTGAAAATCTCAAAAGAGTCGGAGAGTCCATTTTTAAAATAGACGAAGCTTTTAAAGAGATAGCCATAAGAGTCAAAGAATCTTCAAAACAGGCAAACGAAACTTACCATATTATGGAAGAGTCAAAACACGATTTTGAAGAGCTTTCCCAAAAAGTTGTGGAAACTTCAAGCGAAATAGAAAATATGTCCGAACATATCCGCTCTATTTCCGATATTGTGGAGCTTATTAAAGATATTGCCGACCAGACTAATCTTTTAGCGCTCAATGCGGCTATTGAGGCGGCAAGAGCGGGAGAGCACGGAAGGGGATTTGCCGTTGTTGCCGATAACGTAAGAGAACTTGCCGAAAAAACCCAAAAAGCCACAAACGAAATAGCAATTACCATTCAAACCCTTCAACAGCAGTTTATGAATGTGAGCGAAACTACTTCACAAGTGGTGGAAATAAGCAACAAATCATATTCCACTCTTGAAATATTTGAAAATCTTTTAAATAAACTTCAAAAAGATTTAACTGAGGTAACTATAATTTCTGATGTTAATACGCTAAAACTTATTTTTATTACATTTAAAATTGCGCATATTGTTTATAAATCGAATGTGTATTCTTCCGTAACCAGAGAACGCGTAGATGAAAATATGTTTGCGGTTACGGCTGAAAACTGTCCTCTTGGAAAATGGATGGAAATTCCTGAAATAAAAGAAATTTTGATAAAATACCGAATTTACGACAAACTTAAAAGTTATCACCAAAAAGTTCATGAAATCGGTAGAGAAGTTCTTTTAAGAGTAAAAGAAGAAGGTGTTACAAAAGATAATCAAGAGTGGTATTATGAGAAATTAAAAGAAGTTGAAAAATATGCAAGGGCTTTGTTTAACGAATTTGAAGAAGTGATTAAAAAGATAGAAAATGACCCTCAGGCACTTGATATTTTGCTTGAGGCAGGTAAAAAATTTCAGTTTTAATTAAGAAGGAGATATATGTTAAGATTTGCACCAAGCCCGACAGGGGATATGCATATAGGAAATCTAAGGGTGGCTATTTTTAATTATCTGGTTGCCAGACAAAAAGGGGAAAAGCTTTTAATCCGCATAGAAGATACGGATAAAGAAAGAAATATAGAAGGAAAAGACAGAGAGATTCTTGATATTTTAAACCTTTTTGGAATAAAATACGACAAAGTTGTATATCAGTCTTCAAATTTTCATATTCATCAGCAAATGGCAAAGCAGCTTCTTGAAAAAGAGAAGGCTTTTGTCTGTTTTTGCGATGAAGAAGAGTTAAACTTCCAAAGAGAAAAGGCTAAAAAAGAAAAAAGACCTTACAGATACAGCGGCAAATGTGAAAACATTACGAAAGAAGAAGCCCAAAAACTTATAAAAGAGAAAAAACCGTTTGTGGTAAGAATTAAAAAACCTTCTGAAAATATAAAATTTAATGACGAAATTAAAGGAGAGTTTGAATTTTCTCCTTTTGAAGTTGACAGTTTCGTAATATTAAGGGCGGATTATACGCCTACTTATAATTTTGCATGTGCTATTGACGATATGATTTATGATATATCGCTGGTTATAAGAGGAGAAGACCATTTAAGCAACACTCCAAAGCAGATTCATATAAGAAAATCTCTTGGATATGACAAAGAGATAAAATACGCCCACCTTCCGATTATTTTAAATGAAGAAGGCAAAAAACTATCAAAAAGAGAAAATCATGCCTCGGTTAGATGGTTATTAGAAGAAGGGTTTTTACCCCAAGCTATCGCCAATTATCTTATATTACTTGGAAACAGTTTTGAAAAAGAAGTTTTTACCCTTGAAGAGGCGGTTAAGTTTTTTGATTTAAAAAAGATATCTCGTGCACCCGCAAAGTTTGATATTGAAAAACTTAAGTTTTTAAATAAAGAACATATGAAAAAAATAGAAAACATATCAGAATATCTGGGATATCATTCAAGATATGAAGAACTTTTAAAAATTTTCAGGGATGAGAGTTCGACTTTAAAAGAGATTAAAGAAAAATTTAATAAAGTTTTTGAAAAATCCGACGATAAAGAGTATGAACAAGAAAGGGAAATTTTAAAAAAAGAAATTTTAGAACATCCTTTGGAAGAAGAGTATGACGACTTTAAAAAAAGGCTTATGAAAAATACCTCTCTTAAAGGAAAAAAACTTTTTATGTCTTTAAGAGAACTTTTGATAAATCAAAAACACGGAGCCGAAATAAAAGATTTGTATAAGGCTATGAAACCTTATTTAAAAGAAATAATAACAAAAAGGTAATAAATGAATACGATTTTAATAAGTCTTCTTCAGTTTATAAACATTGTAGTTGGAATTTACATTTGGGTGGTTATTATAGCGGCTTTAATTACATGGGTAAATCCAGACCCTTATAATCCGATTGTCAGGTTTTTATATTCCGTAACCGAGCCTATTTATGCTTTTATAAGAAGATATATACCCACGACGTTTGGAGGATTTGATATTGCCCCTATTATTCTTATTTTAGCTCTTCAGTTTATACAAATTTTAATAAGTAATATTATAGCTTCCCTTTATTGATGAGATTTTTGTTTTTTCTGCCCTTTTTTTTGTGGGCCGAAGTTAATTTAAGCGTAATATTAACCAAACCGAAAAGTTATGTAAGGGATTTTTACTTAACTGAGTTTATGAGAGAAACAAATGATTCGGTTTTGGCTTATAAAGCTTATTACGCTCTTTACAAAAAGAAAATGACTCATCTTAAAATCCTTTCAAAATTTGATTTTTTTAAACCTATTTATAAATGCGTAAACCCTTCCGTAAAAGATGTTGAGCGTATAGATATATCCTGTATTTTAAACAACGGTCTGTGGCTTAGAAGTATTGCGAAACTTGATAAAAAACAGCTCTCTTATCTTTATGAAAAACTTCCCGAAGGTAAGGAAAAAGATGCGGTTTACGCATTTTTAAATAGCGATTTTTCAAAAATTTTTTCATACAGGGAGCTTGGATATTATTTTATTTTAAATTATCCAAAAAAAATTATAGACCAGGAAATAAAAGATTTTTCTATTTTTGAGGATAAATATTTTGACAAGTTTGTAAAATCGGCGGTTATAAATAATCTTACCCAAATCAGACTGAGCCTTAGCAGAATAGATTATAAAAAATTTAATGACAAAGTGAAGTGGTGGTTGTTTTTAAATGAAATGAAATTTAAAGAGTATAAAAAAGCGTTAAAAATTTTGAAATCCGTTAGGAAAAAAGGCTCAAAAGAGTATTTTTGGCTGTGGATGTTAAGTAAAAAAGATGTTTATCTGGATAAGCTTCTTAATAACAGGCGAATCAATTTTTATACTTTATATGCCCATGAAGAAAAAAATATTCCTTTTGAAATAAGAAGCAAAATAGTTTTTAATAAAGTCAAAAAACCTAAATACAATCAGGAAAATCCATGGGATGTGCTTAAGTTTTGGGATGAGTTTGGAAAAAGAAAGGATTTATTTAATTTTGCAAAAGAGCTTGACAGCGAAAAATCCGAAGCCCTGAAAGCTTTAGTGCTGGATAAGGCTCATAAGTTTAGAATAAATTATTTTATAACCCCTAAAATGTATGAAGATAAAAATCTTTCTTTTAAGGCGTTTGTTTACGCTATAGCAAGACAGGAGAGCAGATTTGTGCCGGCGAGTGTCAGCCGAAGTTATGCTCTTGGAGTTATGCAGGTTATGCCTTTTTTGGTGCGTCAGATGAAAGGGGACGTTTTTTCTCAGTTTGATTATAATCAAAACGTAAAACTTTCCGTAAAACATCAAAAATGGCTTTTTTCAAAACTAAAAGACCCGCTAATGGTGGCTTACGCATATAACGGGGGAATAGGTTTTGTAAACAGGAAAGTGCTTCCTTATTTTAAGTATAAAGGAGAGTTTGAGCCTTTTTTAAGTATGGAGCTGGTGCCTTACGATGAAAGTCGGGAGTATGCAAAAAAAGTAATTGCAAATTATGTAATATATTCGCATATATTCGGGGATAAAAATTTAACTTTGCATAGACTGCTTAAAAAGTAAGATTACATTCTCCCCAGTGTCTGCTTTTGTATTCTATAACGACAGGTGCGGCATTATCGGTTGAGACGATATAATAATTCATCCAGCTATTGTAAAAAGGAAAATTTTTGTATAAAATGTAAGAAGGGATTGTTGAATTTATATCAGGTTTTTTTCCGTTAATTAAAAGGGTAAATTCCGTATTGTTAAGCGTATTGTCAAAATCGTTGTAAACGCCTATTAAAAAAGTGGGTTTTTGAAAATTTTTATAAATAGGGTTAAGATAGGTTACATCCAACAGGGCTTTTGTTTCAAAAGAGTTTATTATTTGACATCTTTTGGTGTGTTTCAAGGCTTTTTCATACAAAGGGTCTTTTTTTAAAATAGACGTTTTTACGTTGCAGCCTGTGAATATCAAAGCGATAATTAAAAGTAGTTTTTTCATAAAAAAACCTTTTTTATAAAATTATATCAAAAAAGGAGCATAATGAAATTTGAGGTTATAGGAATAGGAGAATTTAAAGGTAAATGTATTTACGATGAAGCGGAAGATGCTTTAATGGTGGATGACGAAGTTGTTGTTGATTTTAAGAAAAAAAGAGAAAACTATCTTAAATACACTAAATTTTTAATCAACAATCCATGGGGAAGGGAGTGGATAAGCTTTCAGTTCATACCCAATAAAAAGGCCATTATGCAGCGTCCTTTTGCTATTATAACGGCTCATAATCCAAAAGATTTGATACTTAACGATTTTTTAAATTTTATCAGAAACACGGAACTCGAAGGTGTTATTAAAACTCTTAAATATGAGTATATGACAAGTATAGGGGAGCTTTTCGATTACAGCGAACTCTCTTTTATAATTTATGATATTTCAAAACAGGAGGCTCTTAGAATAGGCAGTATGTTTGACCAGGATACTATTTTTTATAATTCCGGAGAAGAGATAACAATTACCCAGTGTGATAATAAAAAAGATATTTTGTATTATAACTTTAAAAAACATTTTAAAGGTTGAAAATGGAAGATTATAAAAACAGGAAACTAACAAAGCCCGAGCTTGCCGGCGTAATTGCGGCTTTACTTATGTTTTTTGGAGTAGGTATGATTATGGGTGGAAGCGCTTTGGGAAACGATACTCTTTTTTTTGCGGGAGTCGGGCTTTTTAGTATGGGAAGCGCTATAGCCCTTTATCTTTTGTTTAAATACAAACCTAAAGAAGATAATGATTTTTAAGTGTGTTTTGTGCGGGATTTTTTCTTTTAGCCCGGTATGTGAAAAATGTCAGCGGGATTTTTTGAAACCCAGTATCGAGTATAAAGATGAAATAGTCAGTTTTTACAGGTTTGATGACATAAAAGAACTTTTACATTACAAATATGAAAAATTCGGAAGCCGTATATTTTGGATAATGGCTAAGAATTCTTTAAAAATTTTTGCAAGGAATTATTTTGAGAAAGCTTTTTTAATACCGGTTGACGACAATCCTGAAAAAGGGTATTCGCATACCGCTATTTTGGCAAAGTCTATGCAGACAAAATATTTAAAACCTCTTTTTTCGTCCCTTAGGGCTTCAAACTCTTTTAAATACGCTTCTAAAAGCTTAAAAGAGAGACTTTCAAATCCGAGAAATTTCGTTTATAAGGGGGCAGGGGATATCGATGTTATATTAATAGACGACGTTACCACAACTTCACTTACTCTTAAAGAAGCGAAACAGACTCTTAAAAAACATAACGTAAACGTTCTTTTTAGCGTGGTTTTGGCAAGAGGTTAAGTTAAGCTTTTACTATCGCCGTTATTATGGTAAAATTTGAATAAAAAAGGATTTGGATGCAGGTAATTCCGGTTAAGATTGAAGATACGCTTGCAAAAAGCTATCTTGAATATTCTATGAGCGTAATTGTAGGAAGAGCGCTTCCTGATGTAAGAGACGGTTTAAAACCCGTTCACAGAAGAATATTATACGCTATGTATAAAATGGGTATTACTTCAAGCTCTCCTTATAAAAAATCTGCAAGAATAGTTGGGGATGTTATAGGTAAATACCATCCTCACGGAGACAGTGCCGTTTATGAGGCTCTTGTCAGAATGGCTCAGGATTTTTCTATGAGAGAGCCTTTAATAGACGGACAGGGTAACTTCGGGAGTATAGACGGCGATAATGCGGCCGCTATGAGATATACGGAGGCCAGACTTACAAAAATAGCCGAAGAGCTTTTAAGGGATATCGATAAAGATACCGTTGATTTTGTCCCTAATTATGACGGAAGCGAAACGGAACCCGTCGTACTTCCGGCACGTTTTCCTAATCTTTTGGTAAACGGAAGCAGCGGTATTGCTGTGGGAATGGCGACAAATATTCCGCCGCATAACTTAAGCGAACTTCTTGACGCTCTTATTTATATGATAGACAATAAAGATGCAAAACTTGAAGATATTTTGCAGTTTGTTAAAGGTCCCGATTTTCCAACCGGCGGTATTATTTACGGAAAAAGCGGAATTTTGAACGCTTACAAAACCGGCAGGGGAAGTATCAAAATAAGAGCAAAACACCATATAGAACATAAAGGAAACAGGGATGTTATTGTAATAGACGAGCTTCCGTATCAGGTAAACAAAGCTAAACTTATAGAAAAAATAAGCGACCTTGTAAAAGAAAAAATTCTTGATGGTATAAGTGAGGTCAGGGATGAGAGCGACAGGGAAGGCATAAGAGTCGTAATCGAGCTTAAAAAAGACGCTATGAGCGAGATTATTCTTAATAATTTATATAAACATACTCAAATGCAGGTAAGTTTCGGTATTAATATGCTGGCTATTATCGATAAAGAACCGAAACTGTTTAATTTAATGGAAATTTTAAATACATTTATTAAGTTTAGAAAAACGGTTGTTATCAGAAGAACGATATACGAACTTGAAGCCGCCAAAAAAAGAGCCCATATTTTAGAGGGGCTTTTAATCGCTCTTGCGAATATTGACGAGGTGGTGGAACTTATCAAAAAAAGCGACACTACAAAAGATGCCCGTGAAAAGCTTATGAAAAAATTTGATTTAAGCGAGGTTCAGGCTCAGGCAATTCTTGATATGAAACTAAGCCGCCTCACTTCCCTTGAAATTGAAAAACTTGAAAAAGAGTATGGCGAACTTATGGAAAAAATAGCTTATTTAAACTCTATTTTAAAAGAAGAAAGTGTTTTAAATAACGTGATTAAAGAAGAATTTAAGGAAATTCAGCAAAAATACTCAAGTAAAAGACTAACCGAGATTACAGACGCCGAAGACGATATTGACATTGAGGATTTAATTCCAAATGAAGAGATGGTGGTTACCATTACCCACAGGGGATACGTAAAAAGAGTTCCTTTAAAAACGTATGAAAGACAAAACAGGGGAGGAAAAGGCAAAAAAGCTCTGACTACTTACGAAGACGATTTTATAGAGGATTTTTATATTGCAAAAGCTCATGATACGCTTATGATTATTACCAATAAAGGACAGCTTCACTGGCTGAAGGTTTATAAAATTCCTGAAGGCAGCAGGACCAGTAAAGGAAAAGCGATAGTCAATCTTATAAATCTCGATAAAGATGAAAAAATACAGACTATTATTAAAACAAGCGATTTTGACCCAAGTAAATCTTTAGCTTTCTTTACGAAAGAGGGAATAGTAAAAAGAACGAATTTAAGTGAATTTAAGAATATAAGAAGCACGGGCGTTAGGGCTATTACGATAGACGAAAGCGATGAGCTTGTCACCGCTAAAATAGTAAAACCCGAAGATAAATATCTTTTTATAGCTACAAAAAAAGGTATGGCTATAAGATTTCCTGTTGACAGCGTCAGAGAAATGGGAAGAAGCGCTAGAGGAGTTAAAGGGATTACATTTAAAATAGAAGGCGATGAGGTTGTTGGGGCTTTATCTCTTGAGGATGAAAATCAGGAAATTTTAACCGTTAGCGAAAAAGGTTTTGGAAAAAGAACGGAAGCTAGTGCTTACAGGCTGACAAACAGGGGAGGAAAAGGTGTAATAGCGATGAAACTTACCAATAAAACCGGAGATTTGGTAGGAGTTGTTGCGACTGAAGATAATCATGACCTTATGCTTTTAACAAGTAAAGGAAAAATGATAAGAGTTTCTATCGGTTCGATAAGCAAAACAGGAAAAAACACCCAGGGAGTTAGAATAGTAAAACTTGACAGTGACGATAAAGTGGTAAGCGTTGCCAAAACTCCTTCCACCAAAGAAGAAACTCTGGAATTGGAATAAAATTTGCTAAATGAAAATTAAAAAGGAGAATTAATGAAATATAAACTTGCTTTACTGGTCGGGGGAGCGCTGATTTTTACCGGTTGTTGCAAAAAACTTGAACTTGCCGACTGTGCGGATGGTAAATGTCAACCTGCTCCTGCTCCCGTAGCAAAACCTTCTCCTGTGCCTCCAAAACCTGTAATTAAAACAGTAAAATACGGAAATCAAGTATGTTATATAGAAAACGGCGTAAAGAAAAACTGTGTGTTTTTAATTGAGGGAATAGGAAAAGGAGTTGTTCCATGCGATGGGGCCTGTTCGACGGCTCAGGCTAAAATGATGGCAAGAAGAGCGGCTATATTGGACGCTTACAGGGCGTTAATAGAAAAGATTTACGGAATTAGAATTAACGGACGCGATACCGTTAAAAACATGGTATTAAAAAATTCAACTATCAGGGCTTATGTTGAAGGAGTGGTAAGAGGAGCCACTATTGTGGAAGAGGAATTTAAAGACGGAGTTTATACGGTTGTTATGAATTTAAAACTTAACGTTAGCAAATGGAATGAATATCTTAGAGAAAACAATCCTTATTCTTATCCTACTTACACAAATTAACGCAAAAGAGGTTTTTATCTCTTTTTCTTTTGTTTCCCATAACAATAAACTTGTTTATAACAATTTTAACTGCTCCCTTGCGTTGACTTCATCCGAAGAAAATGGCGTTTTTCTTTTTTCACTTCCCTGTAACAGTGAAGATATTATTAAATTTTGTTATAAAAACTCTTCTTTAATAATTAAAAATCTTTTAAAAGAAAATGTGTTTTTTTATTCAAACGAAAAACTTGACAATAACTTCTATTTTGGAAGAAGTAAAATTACGTTTACCCCTCAAAGATTTGATATCATTATAAAAGACAACCGGGCATATTTTTATTTAAAGGAAGAACATTGAAAGTGGCAATAGTTGAAGATGACATAAATATGAGAAAGTCCCTCTCTCTTGCTCTTAAAAGCGAAGGTTTTGAGGTAGTAGAGTTTAGAAATGCCGTTGACGCTTTAAAAAAACTTGATAAAAGTGTGGATGTAATCGTTACCGATATTACTATGCCGAAAATGGACGGAATAGAGTTTGTAAAAGAACTTAACGGGAAATATGAAGTTATCATGATTACGGGAAACGCTACTTTAAGTAAAGCCATAGAATGTATAAGGCTGGGAGTAAAAGATTTTTTGACAAAGCCTTTTGAAATTGAGGATTTGATTGAGGCGATAGAAAGAAACGTAAAAGTAAAAGAAAAAACAGGCGGCAAAAAAATTTCCATAAAGCCTAAATTTGTAGCCGTTGATGAGAATACCAAAAAAGCCCTTGAAATAGCAAAAAAAGTGGCTCCAACAAATGCAAACGTTATGCTTCTTGGGGAAAGCGGGGTTGGAAAAGAGGAGTTTGCCAAGTTTATTCACGAAAACTCTAAAAGAAGCGGCAAATTTATAGCCGTAAATATGAGCGCCATTCCTGAAAATCTTATAGAAAGCGAACTTTTCGGGTATGAAAAAGGAGCTTTTACGGATGCCGTAAAAGAAAAACCCGGTCTTTTTGAGCTTGCCGAGGGGGGAACGCTTTTTTTAGACGAAATAGGGGAGATGCCTTATAATCTTCAGGCTAAACTCCTTAGGGTTTTACAGGAGAGGGAGTTTTACAGGCTTGGAGGTACAAAGCCTAAAAAACTTGATGTTAGAATAATAAGCGCTACCAACCAAAATGTAGAAGAAATGATAAAAAATAATAAATTCAGAGAGGATTTATATTACCGTCTTAATACTATTCCTATTAAAATTCCCCCTCTTAGAGAGAGAAAAAATGATATACTTCCAATTGCCGAAAATATTTTGAATAATGTAATAAAAGAGTATTCTTTAAACAAAAAGGTCTTAGACGAAAAGGCTAAAGAAAAACTTTTGAATTATGAGTGGCCCGGAAATATAAGAGAACTTATAAATGTGATTCAAAGAGCCGCTATTTTAAGCGAAGGTGAGATTATTACCGATAAAGATATCTATTTTTAAAGGAGAGAAGTATGTATAACGTAGCAATTGTCGGTGCGACCGGTGCAGTCGGAGAGGAGTTTTTAAGGGTACTTGAGGAGTATGATTTTCCTATAAAAAAGCTGGTACCCCTTGCAAGTGCAAGAAGTGTGGGAAAAGAAGTTGAGTTTAAGGAAGAGACTTATAAAGTAAAAGAACTTACTTGTGATGTCTTTGATAAGGAGGATATAGATATAGCGTTTTTTAGTGCCGGAGGTAGCGTCAGTGCGAAATTTGCCCCTTGCGCGGTGGAGGCTGGAGCTGTTGTTATTGACAATACGAGCTATTTTAGAATGGACCCGGACGTACCTTTGGTAGTGCCTGAGGTAAATCCCGAAGATATTGTTTTTTGGAAGAAAAAAGGGATTATTGCAAATCCTAACTGTTCTACCATTCAGATGGTAATTTCTTTAGCTCCCCTTCATAAAGAATTTGGAATAAAAAGAGTTGATGTGGCCACTTATCAGGCTGTAAGCGGTGCTGGTAAGAAAGGGATGGAGGAACTTTTTGAGCAGATGAGGGCGCTATTCAATTTTAAGCTGGATAAAAAAGTGGAAGAGAGAGAAGTTTTTCCTTGGCAGATAGCCCTAAATGTTATTCCGCATATAGATAAGTTTATGGAAGGCGGATGGACAAGGGAAGAGCTTAAAATGGTAAACGAGACGAATAAGATTATGCACTCAAACATTCAAGTCGCCCCTACATGCGTAAGAGTTCCGGTACTTAGAAGTCACAGCGAAGCTATTACTATTTACTGCGAAAAAGATGTGGATGTTGAAAAAGCAAGGGAAGTGCTTGCTAATTTTGAGGATGTAAAAGTTATAGACAATCCTGAAAAAAACGAATATCCTATGCCTGTAATCGCTACGGATACCGATTATGTTTACGTAGGTAGAATAAGAAAAGATTTATATGACCCAAAAGTTTTGCATTTCTTTAACGTTGCCGACCAGTTAAGGGTAGGTGCGGCTACAAATGCCGTGAGAATAGGGCTTAAATGGATAGAAATGGAAGGCGAGGAATTTTTGAAGGGAAAGGGTAAATAATGGAAAAAAGAGGATTTTTAGAAGCTGTTTTTGAAGGAAGTTTATGGCGAGGGAGAATGATTGCCGTTTTAGCGGTAATTTTTGGAATGGTAGGGGCTGTTATTCTGTTTTTGATAGCGAGTTATGATGTTTATGAAATGGCTATTGTTACGTTTAAGTTTTTCTTTGCCCATTATCATCCGGAAAATTTTCATGAAATTATTATAGGCGGAATTATAGGGGCGGTTGATTTATATCTTATCGCCGTAGTGTTGCTGATATTTTCTTTTGGTATTTACGAACTTTTTATCAGTGAAATAGACGATGCAGAACACAGTGAAGTGGGAAATAAAATACTTGCGATTCACAGTCTTGACGAGCTTAAAGACAAGCTTGGAAAAGTAGTCGTTATGGTGCTTATAGTGAGTTTTTTTAAGAAAGTTATGCATATGGATTTCGGCACCCCTTTAGAAATGCTTTATTTAGCGGGAAGTATTCTCGCATTGGCGCTTGCCCTTTATTATATGCATAAAGGCGAACATTAATTAAGGTAAAAGTGTAAAATTAAAAATGGAAAATTAAGGATATATTATGAAATATATATTCGGTCCGGTAGCTTCAAGACGTTTTGGGATGAGTCTTGGAGTGGACCTCTCCCCCGATAAAAAAAGATGTAATTTTGATTGTATTTACTGTGAACTCGAACCTGCAAAACCTGTAACAGAGTATGACAATCCTCCGGAAGTCGAAGAGATATTAAAAGAGGTAAAAGAAGCCCTAAAGCAGTATGATTTTGACGTTTTAACCGTTACAAGTAACGGGGAACCTACGTTATATCCATATTTAAATGAATTGGTAGACGCTCTTAAAATTTTTGATAAAAAACTTCTTATTTTAAGTAACTCTTCTACTATAGACCGTTTTGATATACAAAATACCCTTAAAAAATTTGATATAGTTAAACTCTCACTTGATGCCGTAACCCCTTCGGTTTTTAAAAAAATAGACAGGCCTGCAAAAGGTATAGATATTGGAAATATTATAAATGGGATGAAAGAGTTTAGAAAAATATATGAAGGCGAACTTATTATAGAAATTTTGGTGGTAAAAGGAATTAACGATAAGGAAGATGAGTTT
Source organism: Caminibacter sp. (assembly GCF_053999135.1). Classification (NCBI taxonomy): domain Bacteria; kingdom Pseudomonadati; phylum Campylobacterota; class Epsilonproteobacteria; order Nautiliales; family Nautiliaceae; genus Caminibacter; species Caminibacter sp. The sequence goes on along the minus strand of NZ_JBMXVQ010000037.1, from coordinate 1,217 downwards.
AAAAAAATAAATGAAGTATTGCAAGAAATAAAACCGGACAGGGTCGATATTTCTACCATAGACCGTCCGCCGGCTTATAAAGTTGAAGGAGTTGGTTTAGAACGTCTTTTCGAACTTGCTTCTTTTATAGAAAATCAGAAAATTTTTATTCCTACAAGAGAAAAAATAAATTTTAAAATGGAAAAACTTACTAAAGAGGAATTATTGACGACTCTTAAAAAAAGACCTTTTACTGAAAGTGATGTTAAAAATATTTTTGATGAGCATACTCAAAGAATATTTAACGACCTTTTGAAAGAAAACCTTTTAGAAGAAATATGGGTTGGTGGAGTTAAATTTTATAAAGCCTTAATTTAAAGGAGCTTAATGAGGGAAATATTAAATTTAATAAGAGTGTTAATCGCCGTTGATATTGGAATAGTGGTCTTTTGTTGGCTTGAAGATAATATAATTTGGCTTTATAATACCCAGATAGCTTTTTTTGCCGTTTCTTTAATTGTTATAGGCAGTTTTATAGGGTATTCCAATATGGTCAGAAAGTCCATAGAAAACGGAAACGTTGGAGAAGACATACTTAAAAAATATGATGATAAATTTGATTTGTATGAAGAGGATGATGAAATAAAAGAAAAAGAACTTAACGAATATAAAAAGAAAAAATTAAAATGGTATGAAGCCTTGCTTTTCTTTTTTAAAGGAGGATTTAATCTAATAAGAATTTTGGGATATGTGGCTTTAATAGCGGGTTTTTTATGGCTTAAAAATAGCGGAGCTTTTGATTTTCTAAGCTTTTTATTTGGAGTTAGCGTGGTTCCTGCCGTTAGCCTTATTTATCTTTTTGTGGAAGCTAAAAGAAGTTAAAATTTATTAACTTCCACTTCTTTTATCATTTTTTGGGAAATTCCGTTTATATCTTCTACTATGGCTCCATCAAGGTTGATTTATTTTCACTTTCGAAAAAGGAATAATATCCAAGTAAAGATTTTTTAGCATTTGTGTCTATTTTAACGCTTTTACTACATTGAAATTTACAATTGTTTTACTTTATTAAGTCAATGCCTTTATTATACTTGATTGACTTTTAATTAAATTTTGTTATATAATAAGTTTAATTAAATATTAATTCAAAATTAAGGAGGGGCTATGGGAAGAATTTACGGAAGAGTTGAAAGTGTTGAGGATGTAAGAAGAATTAACTGCATCATTAGAGATGAGAT
>NZ_JBMXVQ010000036.1:0-27102 GCF_053999135.1 Caminibacter sp. | reverse complement strand
AAATACAGTTATTTCCTATAATTACATCGTGAGCTACATGAACATATCCCATCAAAAGATTGTTGTCACCTATTTTAGTAACTCCGCCTCCGCCTTCGGTTCCGGGATTTATAAGCGTAAATTCCCTTATTTTATTGTTGTTTCCTATAATTAGCTCGGTTTTTTCCCCGTGGTATTTCAGATCCTGCGGCTCGCTTCCCACAACCGCATGGGAGTAAATATGATTATTGTCCCCTATTGTAGTATATCCTGTAATTACGGCGTAAGGTTCTATTATATTGTTATCGCCAATTACAACGTTTTCATCAATAATTACACCCTCGCCGATTTTACAGTTTTTGCCTATTTTACCTTTTATTATCGCTTTCATTTGTTATGCTCTAATTTGTATTCAAGATAAAAATAATATATCAACCCGCCTATTAGAAAAAGCAGTACACTTGCTTCAAGTATTTCTTTCATTTCTCTCCTTTATCTCATTATATAATTTTCCCAACTGATAAAGCGTTTTTATTATACCAACACTGCCAAGTATTATTAAAACCATTAACAATATCAAAATAAAATTATTTTTTACACTCAAAAAATAACCAAAACTTCCTCCGACTAACGTTGAAAAGAAAATAAGTTTTATTTTTAAAATATCAATCAGTTCTTTATACACTATTTGTCCATAATCATAGCTTTAAGCTCAGCCTCGCTCACAAGCTCCCCTTCAACATAAGCTTCTCCTTTTAGATGCCATATTTTCCCTCTATGTTTTATTGTTGAGATTTTATATACTAGTTTATCTCCAGGAAGTACAGGTTTTCTGAACTTTGCTTTATCTATACTCATAAAATATACGACTTTATCGCTTAATTCGTCTTTATCCATAACAGTAAAAGGCAAAATAGCGCCCGTTTGAGCCATACCTTCGATTATCAAAACACCAGGATATATTGGATGTCCCGGAAAATGCCCCTGAAAAACCTGATTTGTTATAGAAATATTAAGATACCCTTCAACATATTCACCGTTTTTAACATCCGTAATTCTATCAACAAGCAAAAACGGATATCTGTGAGGCAGCATTTCCTGAATCTGATTAATATCAAAAACCATTTTTTACCTTTTTTTATTAAAATTTTATCAAAATTTCTTTATTATCAGGATAAACTTTTGCCTCAATATCCACTTCATACTTTTCTTTAATTTCATTTACTATAATAATCGGTGATAAAGAATATTTTGTATTGGTGATTTTTTTCCTGAATTCAATCTCTTCGTCAATACTCGGGGGATTTTTAATTATTTCTAAAACATTGTTATATTTTTTGTTTAAAACTTCGCTAAATTTGGAAATTTCCGTAAAAATTACCTGCATTCTGTTAAAATACCCTATTCCATTCTTTACAAATTCAATCCTACCCCTCGCAGGTCTTTGAAGATACGAATAAAACAACACATAATTATCAACAATTTCCCATTTTCCATTTTCCATTTTACATTTTACATTACTCCGTAAGAGTCTGTAATTTAAAAAATTTTCTTTTATAATTTTATATTTAACACCTTTTTCTTCAAACTCTATTCTTTTTTTATAAAATTCAAGCTTTTCTTCTATACTGCTTGGAAGTATTTGAAAAGGAAATGGACTAATCAGTTCGTCAATAATTTCCTGATGCCGCTTTTGCTGCCATATCCCGTAAATACATCCGCAATAATCCTGCCTGTACATCTGATTTTCCCTGGCAAACTGCTGTTGTGCCTGAGTGCCTCCTTTTTTGCGGTAATCAACGTTTATAAATTCAACCCCGTACTTTCTTTTAATAACTTTTCCTACATTTTCAAGCTGTTCGTGAGATTTCATAGGAGACATTAAAAGAGAAGTCGTAACTTTATCGTGTCCTTCTTTTTTTGCAAACTGAGCCGCATTTTCAAGAGAAACATCAAAACAAATACTGCATCTTTTGCCTTTTTCGGGCTCATTTTCCATGCCTTTTGTTTTGTTATACCAAGTAAGATAATCATATTCACCTTCCACATATTCAATTCCCATTTTTTCGCATATTCTTTTTGTATCAAGAGAACGGAGTTTAAATTCACTGTAAGGATGAATATTAGGGTCGTAAAAGTAACCTACGATTTTTTCATCTGGATAATCTTCACGCAGGCGTTTTAAAAAATATCCGGCATCGACACTACAACAAAGATGGACAATCATAAAAAACCTTTTAAAATTTTTTCGAATATATCAAATTTTTTTGAAAAAATAAATTTTTTTGATATATTAAGCCAAAAAAGGAAACGCATGAGTATAAAATATGAAATGATGGCACTGGTTGGAGGCTGTACAAGTGAAGGTACGAACATTTTAGTGCCTGAAAATCTAAAAGACGAATTTAAAAAAATAACGATTACAAAATTTAATATTTATACAAAAGACGACAACAGTGATAAATACGATTTAATCATAGAAGAAACTCCAAGCGATATAATAAAAGTTTATGAAAAACTGAATAATGAGGGAATTTATATTACCACTCCTAACTCATTAACCGACAGAAACCTTTTTGCCAACCTTAGCAAACTTTTTTGGATTGTAATGCCGTTTTATTACTTAGATGAAAACTTAAACGCAAAACCTCTTGTATTTGCCAGCAAAAAATTCCACCCTACAGCCGATATTATAAGACACAGAAGCGACTTTGTAGAAGGTACTAAATATTATACCACTGATGTTCATCTTGCAAGCTTTACGCTTCCTAAATATATTTTTGAAGAAATAAAAGATGTCATCAGACTTTAAAAACGCAATAGTCCTGACAGGAGGTATAGGCACGGGTAAAAGCACCGTAGCCTCTTTTTTAAAAATGTACGGATATAAAATTATAGATGCGGATAAAATAAGCAAGGAAGTTTTTGAAGAAAAAAAAGAAAAAATAAAAGAAATATTCGGTACAACCGATAGAAAAAGCCTAAGAAAAATAGTTTTTAACGATAAAGAAAAATTAAAAACTCTTGAAGATTTAATACTTCCCGAGGTTAAAAAAAGAGTACTTGAAAAAGCTCAGAAATATGAAAAAGACGGAGTTCCTTATTTTGTGGATTTACCTCTCTTTTTTGAAAAACAAAACTACCCTCAATTTAAAAAAATATTGGTTGTATATGCCCCAAGAGAAATTCAAATAAAAAGAGTAATGAATAGAGACAACAATCCAAAAGATGAGGTGGAGGCTATTCTTAAAAACCAGATGGATATAGAAGAAAAGAAAAAAAGAGCCGATTTTATAATAGACAATTCAAAAGATTTAAAACATCTCCAAAAAGAAATAGAAAAATTCATCAAAATCTTATAACTTTTTGTTATAATAAATCAAAAAGGAGGGGAAAATGAAAAAAACTATTCCAATTACCACAATACCTTTAGCAAATACAAAAGAAGGCGTAATTTCCATCACCCACATTGAAGAACCATACGGAGAAGGCAGTAAACCGGTAGTCAGCATCGGTATTTCGCTTGACGGAGAAGAGAATAAGCCTGATTGGAAAGCTCATATTCCTTATGAAAACATAGACGATGTTATAGAGGCTCTTAAAGAGGCAAAAGAGAAATTCGGAAAATAGATTTTCTCTTTAAGACCCTTTTTTTATTTTAGTAAAGAAAAAACCGCTGTAAGCATTATGGGGAATAATTCTTATACATTTTTTAACATCAGGATTATATTGTTTATTTTCCCACTCTGTAATTCCCTCTTGAATATTGGCTATCGGTAAATCAATCTTTAAAACTTTTGCGTTATCATATCTGCTTAAAAGAAAATCTATTACCTCTTCGTTTTCTTCCGGAGAAAAAGTACAAGTTGCATATATCATCTCACCTCCCGGTTTTAATGCTTCAAAAGCGGATATTATAAGTTCTTTTTGAAGTTTTGAAAATCTTCTCACTCTTTTTAAATTCCACCAGGTAATTCCTTCGTTAAGGTCTATATGAGCCTCGCTGCTGCAAGGAGCATCCAAAAAAACTTTATCAAATAAAGCACCTGTGGCTTTATAAACAAATCTTCCGTCTTTATTGTAAGTCTGAATATTTTTTGCGCCGTGTTCTTTAAAATTTCTTTTCATTCTAAAAAATCTTTTTTTATCAGGTTCTACCGCACTAACTTTATCCGCTTTTTCACTGAAAATAAGACTTTTGCCCCCTGGAGCAGCCGCCAAATCCAATACCCAGTCATTTTTGTCAATATCAAGAGAATTGGCTGCAATTATAGAAGAGAGATTTTGAATATATATTTTATTGGCCGTATAAGGTTTTGATTTGGTAATTTTTTTTCTCTCTTCCATAGGAAGAGTATAAACATAATCGCTCCAATTAACTTTTTTTGGAAAATAGCCCTCTTTTTTCAACTCTTCAATAGTCTCCAAACCCGCTTTATGACGGTTTATTCTAAAAGAAAACTCTTTTTTTTCCTTTAAACCTTCAAGTATTTTAGGATTTATTTTATTAATTCTTTCAAAAAAAACACTTTCCATATTCTGCCTTAATGAGGAACTTTTAAAACTTTAGGATTTATAGGGGAAATTTCTCTGTTTTCATTAATATCGTTATACCACGTATGAAACTGCTCAGCTACGTCAAAAAGCCAGTCTATAAGCTTTTCGTCAACAGGTTTACCGTTTCTGTATTTTTCAAGCACGCCTTCTACAAAATGTGCAAAATTGTTTATTCTTTTTAATTTTAAAAAAGCGGTGGCTGATTTTAAATTATGAAACATTCTAAAAAGGTCGTTTATCGCATCCTTATCGGTATAAAGTGTTTCAATAACCAAATCAATAGTATCTTCAATAGAATCCAAAAGCATTAAAAATTCTTCTACTATTTCACTGTCAAATTCCGAATATAAATAATCCTGAACTCCCATTAAATTAACCTATTATAGTCTTCAAACTCCAACTTCCATACCTTTATACCGCAAAATCTTTCACCTTCCGGACATATCGGTCTTATCTTTTGTTGATACCTAAGAGCACATGGAGGAAGAAACTTATCAGCCGCACTTACTCCATGGTTTCTAAGCTGACGCACCTGTTCGTAAACAATATCGAAAATTTCCTCCTGAGCGTTATAACAAAGCCTCATTTGAGCTTTATGAGCAAATGCCTGAAAATCGTTATGTTCTACAATTTCTATATTATGGGCGTTTAAAAGAGCATAAGCGGCTTCGCAAAAGCCTATTTTTTCTTTTTGATTTTCAAAAAAATCATATGAATACTCAACCGCTTCTTTATAAAGATTTTCTACTTCTTTTACTATTGGAGGAATATAATAATCTCTTTTATAAATACTCTCTAAAGAAGGTCTAACAGCTAAAGAACGGCGATGGCGCTGGTTTTGGGCATCTGCCGATAAAGAGAGCTTTATATATGAATTAAAACTCCCAAGAATCGCTTCGTCAAGAAACATATTCGAAACTCTTAAAACTCCCGCATAATTTTCGTTCAAATCAAAATCATAATCCACTATATCGAAAACTTTAACTTTTTCATTTTTTATTTTATGTCTGCTTTTTATTTTTTCCAAATCAATAGAAGGAAACACTGCTTTTTCGTTTTGGGCAAACTCTATTAAAGGCTCTAAATCGGAATCGATTTTTATCATCTCTTCTTTTAACTGTCTTACAAACTCCATTCCCTCTTCCCTGGCTTCAGGAAGCGCTTTTGCGGCGTTTATATACCTAAGAGCGGTAATAACGTTTATGGTATGATACAAATGAGCGTTCATACCCACAGGCAATAGATATCTGGCAAATTCCTGAGCTCTTTTTTTTGCCTCTTTTTTCTTAAATTCAGGTAAAATTTTCTCTATAACAGGAGTTAATTTTTCAATAAGCTTTTCATAATATAAAAACATTTTTTCATAATATTTTTGCCATTTGTCTTTATCCGCGTTTTTGGGATAAGTAAAATTTTCTATTTTCATTTTTGCATAACGCTGACTTACCTGTTCAGAATTATAAAATGGATGAGCGTGTAAAAATCTCCATATTAAAAGTCTGCTCATCCCTTCTATTAAAAACGTAAAATGATAATGCATAAGAGTGGTATGGTGTCCCGCTTTAAAAATAGAATCTAAAAGATTGCTCTTTTTCTCCCACTCAGCCGCATCTTCAGGCGTTATAATATGTTTTCCAAAATAGCAGCTTCTCGCACTTCCAACTGCTATATCCGTTGGTTTATATAAACTTTTTAAAGCGGTTACTTTCATATTACAGTTCTTTTTCTATTTTTTCGCTGTTTATTTCTATAACGGTATGTACGTTTCCTCTTGGATTAAAATCCATAACTATTCTCATCCATTTAGGTTTTAATTTACTATATAATGTATCGAATATTTCATTTGCACTGTCTTCATGGGAGATATACCTGTTCATAAAAGAGTTTATATAAAGTTTAAGCGCTTTAAGCTCCACTACCCATTCGTTAGGAATATATTCAAGGTAAACGGTGGCAAAATCAGGATATCCGGAACGAGGACATTTGCACATAAACTCCGGAAGAGTAATTTTAATCAAATAATTCTTTTTATGCTTATTAGGCCATATTTCCATATTTTCCGGATTAAATTCAACAATTTCTTTTTCACCGTATTTTAATTTTCCATGTTTCATTTTCCATTCTCCACTTTTATATGTCTATATTTTCAACTTCTTTTGCGTTTGCCTGGATATATTCCCTTCTAGGTCCAACTTCATTACCCATAAACAATTCAAACTGTTTAGCGGCTTCCTGGGCATCTTCTAAAGTAACCTGTACCAAAACCCTGTTTTCAGGGTCCATGGTTGTATCCCAAAGCTGTTCTGGATTCATTTCACCAAGCCCTTTGTACCGTTGAATATGGGCTCCCTGTCTTGCTTTTTTTATAACTTCGTCCAAAAGTTCGAGATAATCTCCTTTTACCAAATCTTTATACTCTTTTAATTTTTCATATACCTTTTTTGCTTCCAAAAACAGAGGATGATTTAGCAGTTTTTCATCTATAGTAATTTCTTCAAGACCTCTGTTTGTTTGAATATAATAATGATTATCATGCTTTGAAATAACGCTAAACCCGAATTTTTTAAGATGTTCTTCAAGTCCTTCAAGATTTCCGTTTTCTATCATAAACCTTATAACTTCAGGGACGTTAAATCTTTTTGTAAGCTTTTCCAACAACAGCTTATAATAAGCGGCGTATTTTAAAAGTTCTTTAAGCTCAGGTTTTCCAACCCCTTCTATTTCAATGGAATTTATACCCTGTTCTATTAAAAACTCGTTAAGTTCCTTATCGTCTTTTAAGTATTTTTCTATTTTTCCTTTTTTATACCTGTAAAGAGGAGGCTGGGCTATATAAAGATATCCTCTCTCAATCAATTCTCTTAAATGGTTAAAGAAAAACGTCATAATAAGAGTTTGAATATGACTTCCGTCAACATCGGCATCCGTCATAATAATAATTTTTTTATATCTTGATTTATCTGCGTCAAAATCATTTCCTATACCGGTACCAAGGGCAGTTATAATATTTTTTATCTCTTCGCTGCTAAGGGCCTTTGCATCACTTGATTTTTGAGTATTTAAAATTTTACCTCTCAACGGTAAAATAGCCTGAAAATACCTATCTCTTCCCTGTTTTGCGCTTCCTCCCGCACTATCACCCTCAACTAAATAGAGTTCTGCCTCATCCGGATTTTTCGTTTGACAATCGGCAAGTTTTCCAGGAAGAGTCCCGACTCCTATTTTGGTCTGTTTTCTTGTCAAATCCCTGGCTTTTTTAGCCGCTATTCTGCTTTTTGCCGCTTCAATGGCCTTTTGGGCTATAATTTTAGCCGTATTAGGATTTTCTTCAAAATATCTTGTTAAATATTCATAAGTTACTTTTTGAACTATAGGTTTTACATAACTGCTTCCAAGTTTTCCTTTTGTCTGTCCCTCAAACTGAGGTTCGCTCATTTTTATACTTATAACGGCATTAAGACCTTCTTTAACGTCATCCCCTACAATTTTTATATTTTCTTTTAGTTTCATATTTTTATTTATGTAGTTTATAATAGCCTTGCTAAGACCCGCTTTAAAACCGCTTTCGTGAGTTCCGCCCTCCGGTGTGCGAATATTGTTTACGAAACTTAAAACCTTTTCGTCATATCCAGTATCATAGCATAAAGCTACCTCAACGTCTAAAGCTTTTTCCTCATCGCTGTAGTGTTCGTTATAATAAATAACATCCGTTATACACTCTTTTGTACTTAATGTCTTTACAAAATCCTTAATACCGCCCTCAAAATGGTATACTTCTTTTACTCCGTCTATCTCATTTTCAAAATAGATGGTAATGTTAGGATTAAGGTAAGCAAGTTCTTTTAATCTTTTTCTTAATATATCGCTGCTAAATTGAGTTGTTTCGAATATTTCCTCATCCGGCCAGAATTGGATGGTGGTACCGGTTCTGTTTGTGGTTCCTATAACTTCTAAATCGGTAACCGGTTTTCCTCTCTCAAACACCTGCTGCCATATTTTACCGTCTCTTTTAATAGTCATAATAAGTTTTTTACTTAAAGCGTTAACAACGGATACACCTACTCCGTGAAGTCCTCCTGATACTTTATAGGTTTTATTGTCAAATTTTCCACCTGCATGAAGTACCGTAAGGACAACCGTAGCGGCAGGTATTTTTTCTTCAGGATGAATATCTACCGGAATTCCCCTTCCGTTGTCTGAAATAGTAACGCTTCCGTCTTTATTTACTTTTACTTTTATTTCTGTGGCATATCCGGCCATTGCTTCGTCAATGGCATTGTCAACCACTTCGTATATAAGATGGTGAAGACCTCTGACTCCGGTATCTCCGATATACATACCAGGTCTTTTTCTTACAGCCTCAAGACCTTTTAAAACTTTAATACTATTAGCACCGTAATTTGCCATTCAGTTCCTTTTAGCTACTTTTTAATAATTATATCAAATATTAAGAGGCATTACGATTGTAATAAAATTATTATCTTTAAGCATAAAAGGTATATTAGGTTCGTTTAAGCATAATTCAAATGTTTCGTTATTTATTATATTTAAAAAGTCCATTATATATCTGCTGTTTACCGCAAAAGAAAATTCATCTATTTCAGTTTTGGTTAAAAATCTTGTTTTTGCCTGAGTTGTTTCGTCGCTGATACTTTCAAATTCAATGTATTCTCTTGTTATTTTTATTCTTACCTCGTTTGAGATAATGCTCACTTGTTTTAGGTGTGATAAAAATTCTTGTTTATTAATTTGGAGTATGTATTTAAATTGGTTCGGTATTATTTTTTCATATGCCGGAAATTTTCCATTTATCAGTTTTGTGAAAAACATAATTTCATTGTTTTTAAGTATTAAATATACATCGTCGTAGAATATTTCCATATCTTCTTTAAAAATTCTTTTTATTTCACTTATGGACCTTTTTGGTACTATTATCTGTTTTTCTTTTCCTTTTGCATTTGTATAATAAACCGCAAGTCTTCTTGTATCGGTAGATACAAAGTTTGTTTTTTCTTTTATATCAAATAGTGCCCCGTTTAATTCATATTTAGGATTATTTGTATCTATTACTGGAAATACTTTTTTTATTCCATCATAGAATTCTTCTGGATTGATTTCAAGTTTTTCTAGATCGTTTGGATTTGGAAATTCCGGAAACTCGTTTGCATCAAAGCTTGATAATTTATAAATTGAGTTTTCTTGGGTTATTATGATGGTATTGTTTTCGCTTTTTATTTCTATTTCTTTATTTTGTAACGCTTTTATTATATCTGCTAGTTTTCTTCCATTTATGGTTATTTTCCCGGGTTTTATTATTTCCGCTTGAGTTTTTATTTTTATTCCTATTTCTTTGTCTGTTGCTTTTACTATGAGATTATCGTCTGCTATTATAAGTATATGTGATGTTATTTGTGTGTTGTCTTTTTTTTCCGTAAATGGAAGTACCTGATTTATTATACTTTCAAATACCGGTTTTTGTATTTTTATTTTCATGTTTTCTCCTTATTTTAAATTCTTATAGTAGTAGTAGTAGATTTGTGTGAATTGTTGAATTTTATTAAAAAAGCCCGAAATTAGTGAAAAAATCGTGTGAATGTGAATAACTTTTTTATTCACGTCATTCACCTTTTTTTAGTTGAATTTTATTTTTAAGTTCTTCTATTTTTATTCTAAAATCGTTATCTTCTTTTAGTTTTTTATTGAAACTTTTTATTGCATGACTTACGGCGCTGTGGTCTTTTAAACCGAAATACTTGGCTATTGTTGGGGTGGATTCTTTGGTAAATTCTCTGGCTAGATAAATTGCCGTTCTTCTTGCCGCAACAATATTTTGATTTCTGCTTTTTGATGTTATTTCGCTTGGTTTTATATTGAATTCTTTGGCTATTAACGATATTATGTCTTCTAAGGTTATATTTTCTTTTCTATCTTTTATGTGTTCTTTTAAGGCCTGTTTTGCAAAATCCAGTGTAATATCCATAATTCCGAGAAGTTTAGCCATGGCGTTTATTTTTACTATCATACCTTCTATTTCTCTTATATTGTCGTCAAGTTTCGTTGCTATAAATTCTATTACATCTTCTGGAAGGTGAATACCGTTAATTTCGCATTTTTTACGAATGATTTCTATTTTTGTTTCAAGTTCGGGAGGTTGTATGTCCGCGATAAGACCGGCTTCAAAACGGCTTCTTAACCTGTCTACCAAGTCATATAATTTTTTAGGAGGTCTGTCGGCTGTAAGACATATCTGTTTTTTTTGGTTATAAAGTTCGTTAAATGTATGAAAAAATTCTTTTTGGGTCTCTTCTTTTCCCGAGAAAAACTGAACGTCGTCTATTAACAGACAGTCGCAATTTCTGTATTTTTCGTGAAATCTGTCCATGGTATGGTTTCTGACGTGTTCTCTAAATTCGTTCATAAACTGTTCGCTTGTAACATAAATTACTTTAGCCCTGTTTTTTAAATAATTTCCTATGGCCTGTAACAGATGTGTTTTTCCAAGTCCCACTCCTCCGTATATAAAAAGGGGATTATAGCTTTTTCCAGGATTTTCGGCTACGCTTTTTGCCGCACTGTATGCGAATTGGTTAGAAGGTCCCACTATAAAACTTTCAAAGGTGTATTCTGGAATAAGGACTGATGGAGTGTAATTTAAAATTTCTTCTGTTGAATATACTTTCGGTTTTGTCTCTTTTGTGGTTATTTCAATTACTGCTTCTATACCAGTTTCTTTTTTATAAAGTTCGGCTATTTTTTTCGCATATTTTCTTTTTACATAATTAGCTATAAAAATATTAGGAGCTTTTATTACTATATGGGCACTGTCGCTTGATTCTTCGTCGAATTCCAAATTCTTTATAAATTTATTATAATTCACTTGATTTTCACGTTTTAGTTCCTGTTTTATTTTATCAAACAGCAAAAGTAAGCTCCTTTGTGAATTAAATTTTGTTCACAATGTGAAAAAATTGTGAAAATTTATGTGAATTAAATTTTATCATAACCGAAATAAAAAGTCTAATAAAGATATTCACATTGTGAATGAAATGTGAAAAAACAGTGAAAGAGTAGTGAAATGAAAATACTTGGAATAGACCCCGGAACCATCAGATGCGGTTACGCCATTGTCGAAACAGTCCCTAAACTTCATTTAATAGATGCGGGATTTATTAAAATTACGGAAAAAGAACTTCAATATCAGCTTTCACAGCTTATCGAAGGTCTTGATGTTATTTTAAAAAACAAAATAGATGAAGTTGCGGTAGAGGATATTTTTTATGCTTATAATCCAAAAACCGTTTTAAAACTAGCTCAGTTCAGAGGAGCTTTGTCTCTTAGGATTTTGCAAATACATGGTAATTTTGCCGAATATACGCCTCTTCAGGTAAAAAGGGCGGTTACCGGGAATGGAAAAGCCAAAAAAGAACAGGTGGCTTTTATGGTAAAAAGAATTCTAGGTCTTAAAGGAGATATTAAGCCTCTTGACATTACTGATGCTATTGCAGTAGCGATAACTCATTCACAGAGGATTAAATGTTAAAAATAACTGATATTACAGGAATAATGCAATACATTTTGTTTTGGGCTTTTTGCAGTAAAATATGATTAAAGTTTGCCAAAAATATAAATTTTAATGTATAATTAAGAAAAAAGGATAAAGTCATGAAAGTAGGTGATTTAGTAATTGTAGCTACTCTTGGAGAAATAAAAGCATATAAAGCCAGTCCTAGAACAGCGGAAGCGGAAGCCGGTCTTAAACCTAATGAAGTAAAACTTGATTTGGTAAAAGCTATTGATATTATAGAAGCTCATAAAAAACTTCAGGATTTAGTAACAGGGCTGGAAGGAAGTTTTAAGCCTGGTTTTTTGAATAAGTCCGTAAGCGGTGAAAAACATAATTTAAAACAGGAAATTTATAAAGAAGCTGTAAAAGCTGTAGCAGAGGATATAGACCTTTTAATAGAAGAGCTTGGTAATAAAAAGGTGTTTTTATCTCTTCCTAAAGTAATTTCAAAAGATGTTTTAGATAACTTAAAAAATAAAGACAAAATTTTTAGATTGGTTGAAAAAGACCTTTTAAAAACGGATAAAAATAAACTGATAGAAGAATTTAAGCCCGAAATATTAAAGTAGCGGCGAAAGAGAGGATAAACACTTATCCTCCTTCGTTTCCATTCTTTAGATTTTCCTTTGCCACCTTGTCTAGTATTCCGTTTATAAAGCTTTTGGCTTTGTCTTCTGAAAAGTTTTTTGCTATTTTGACCGCTTCGTCTATTGCTATTTGAAACGGCGTATCGGTATATTTAATTTCATATACACCGAGTCTTAAAATCTGTTTGTCGACTTTATCGAGTCTGTCGAAACTCCAGTCAATAAGGTGGTTTTTGATTATATCATCTATTTCTTCTTTATGTTCTAAAATACCGTTTAAAAGTTTTTTTGCAAACTCAGCTTTTTGCCCTTTTATTTTTTTTTCTTTAAGCAGCTCTTCGAATTGTTTAGGAGCTTCTTCGTTTCCTTGTTCTAAAGCGTATAGAGTCTGAATTACAGCTTCTCTTGCGTGTGTTATGGTTGCCATTTAAAATTCCTTGTAAAGATTAATCATTTCTATAAGTCCAAGCATTGCCTCAAAACCTTTATTTCCGGCTTTTGTTCCGGCCCTTTCTATGGCCTGTTCGATGGTGTCGGTTGTCAGGAGCCCGAAAGTAACGGGAGTATCAAAATTCAAAGTAGTATTAGCTATGCCTTTGGTGGCTTCTGCTGCTACGTAATCAAAATGAGGAGTTGCCCCTCTTATTACGGCGCCTACGCAGCATATACCATCGTATATATCTTTTTTTAAAGCTCTTTTAAGAGCAAAAGGAAGTTCAAAAGCCCCGGGTACTAAAATTAGGTCTAGGTTTTCGTCTTTTCCCCCGTTTCTTAAAAAAGCGTCTCTTGCTCCTTCTATTAATCGGTCTGTAATAAGATGGTTAAACCTGCTAGCTATTACTGCTATTTTTTCATGACCTTCAAGTTGTAAGGTTCCTTCTATCGTATTCATTAATTCTCCTTTTTGCATTTATTTATACATTCTATTTCTTTTAAAGTATTTTCCATAATATCAGGTGTTATCATATTAGGTCCGTCGCTTAGAGCTTCGTTTGGGTTGTAGTGGGTTTCAAAGAAAAACCCGTCAACTCCCACAGCCGCGGCGGCTTTGCTTAAGTATGGAACAAATTCTCTTTTGCCTCCGCTTTTACCGCCGGCACCTCCTGGCATTTGTACACTGTGTGTTGCGTCAAAAATTACTGGTGCGAATTTTCTCATAATAACAAGACTTCTCATATCGACTACTAAATTTCCGTATCCGAATGTTGTTCCTCTTTCTGTCAGCCAAACGCCGTGTTTTTTTGCATTTTCGTAATTTACTTCAGAACATCCTCTGGTTTTTAAAATTTTTAAAACTGAATATTTCATATCTTCCGGATTCATAAATTGACCTTTTTTTATATTTACTATTTTATCAGTTTTAGCCGCTTCAACAAGCAAATCAGTCTGACGGCAAAGAAATGCCGGAATTTGCAAAACATCAACAACTTCGGCTGCTTTTTTTACCTGCCATGTTTCATGAACGTCTGTTAACAGTTTATAACCGAATTTTTCTTTTACTTCTTTTAATATCTCAAGTCCTTTGTCTATTCCCGGACCTCTGTAACTCTCAAGTGACGTTCTGTTTGCTTTGTCAAAACTCGCTTTAAAATAAAATTCATATGTTTTACTGTAAGGTTTTAAATATTTTGCTATTTTAAAAATCTGTTCCTTGCTTTCTATAACACAGGGGCCGGCTATTAAAATCATTCTTTACCTTTTTTATTATAATTATATCTAAAAAGGATAAAAATGGTTGTTAGCAAATATAGTGCCAGCGGTAACGATTTCGTTATTTTTCATACATTTAAAAAAGAGGATAGAAGCGATTTGGCAAAAACACTTTGTGACAGACAAAACGGAGTAGGGGCTGATGGATTAATTGTTTTGTTACCTCATCTTGAGTATGATTTTGAATGGCAGTTTTATAATGCCGACGGAAGTGTTGCCGAGATGTGCGGAAACGGAAGCAGGGCGGCTGCACATTATGCCTATATGCAAGGATTAGCTCCTGAAAAAATGAAATTTTTAACGCTTGCCGGGGTAATTGAAGCGGAAGTCGACGGGGATTTGGTTGAGTCTCAGCTCACGCCTTATAAATTTATAGGAGAATATGAAGATTTCGGAAAAAAATTCAAAATCTACGATACCGGGGTTCCTCATATAGTGATTATGGAAAGTATAGAAAATTTTGATAAAAAACTGGCAAGGGATTTAAGATATAAATATAACGCAAACGTAAACTGGGCTGAAGTAAAAGAGGGGAAACTTTTTGTAAGAACCTACGAAAGAGGGGTGGAGGATGAAACTTTAGCTTGCGGGACAGGTATGTGTGCTTCTTTTTTAACGGCAAGAGATAATGGCTTAATAGATAATTCTGTGAAAGTTTATCCAAAAAGCCAAGAAGAACTTAATGTTTCTTTAAGAAACGGAAGACTTTATTTTAAAGGCAAAGTAAAGGAAACTTTTAAAGCGATTACAGCTGATTAAAATTACTTTTATAAAGTTATAGTTACATTTAGTAACATCTCTTAAAAAAAAAGATAATTTTGGTCTTTTTTTATTTTTTTCTTTATGTTACACTGCTATAAAAAAAGGAGGCACAATGCCAACATTAACAAAATTAAAAGGTAACGATGTAGCACTTTACGGAAACCAAGTAAACGTGGGAGATAAAGCGCCGGTTGTAACTTTACCAAATAGCTCTCTTGAAGAAGTAACCATTGGCGGTGCTCAGAATAAAGCTCAATTAATAGTAGCCGTTCCAAGCCTTGATACTCCTGTATGTGCGATGGAAACTAGAAAATTTAATGAAGAAGCGGCAAAGGTAGAAAATACTGTGGTTTGTGTAGTTTCAATGGATTTACCGTTCGCGGCAAAAAGATTTTGTTCTACTGAAGGGGTTGAAAATCTTCAGGTATTAAGCGACTATAGAGAAAAATGTTTCTCAACTCAGTACGGAACATTAATTGCTGAGGGACCGCTTAGAGGACTTAGTGCGAGAGTTATTTTTGTAGTTGATAAAAATGGAATGATAACTTATAAAGAAATTGTTCCTGAAATTACAGAAGAACCAAACTACGAAGTGGCTTTAGCGGCACTTAAAAAAGCTGCAGCCAATTAATTTCTTCTTTTTTCTTTCTTTATAGTATAATTCTTAATTAAATTATGTTGTTAAGGATAAAAATGAGCCTAAATAAAGATGAATCTTTAGAATATGCTTTAACTACCACTTTAAATGTGTTAAGAAAAAAGTTTAACAGTCAAATTTCTCCTTATAATTTGAGTTCAGAACAATATGCGGTTATGAGACTCGTGGATGAAATAGGAGAAATAACTCCTACTAAAATTGCAGAACTCTTAAAAAGAGATAAAGCTACCATTACAAGAATAATAAATTCTTTGGAAAAAAAAGGATTTATAAATAAAAAATATATAAATTCAAAATCATATTATTTGCTTTTAACCCAAGAGGGTAAAATAAATCTGAAGTTTGCTGATAAAGTTGCAGTAGAATTTCAGAATAAAATAAAAAGTATCCTTAGTGAGGAAGAGTTTAAATGTCTTTTGGAAAAATTACAAAAAATAAGAAATAATTTTTAAAGGTAAAATATATGAAAAAGAGTTTACTAATTTTATGTACCGCTTTAATATTAAATGCAAAAATAGTAGATAAAGTAGTCGCAAGTGTCAATAATGCTCCTATTACCAGTTACGATATAGAAAAAGTGTCTTCAGAGGCTAAAGTTTCTGAAGATATTGCCCTGAATATGCTTATAGACCAAAAGCTTTTGCAACAGGAAATAAAAAAAAGAGGAATAACCGTTGATGAATTTGATATTGATAACAAGCTAGAAAAAATAGCAAGACAAAACGGTATGAGTCTTTTTGAATTTAAAAATATTCTTGCCCAAAAAGGAATGCTTGAAGATTTTAAAAAAAGAATAAAGGATAATCTTCTTAAAGAAAAACTTTTTGAAAATATAGTTAATTCAAAACTTCAAATATCTCCTGAGGAAATTAAAAACTATTATGAAAATCATAAAAATGAATTTACTACCTTTAAAACGGTTCAGGTTATGAAATATCAGGCTAATAACCCTAAAATTTTAAAAGAAGTTCAAAAAAATCCTTTATATTCTAATACTTCTGTTAAATCCGAATCGGCGGTATATGATGTGGATGAACTTCCCTTAAGACTTTTGTTTTTATTTAATGAAACAAAAGTAGGGGAGTTTACTCCTATTATAAATGAAGGAACTCATTATTCCACTTATTATATCGCAAGAAAAGACGGGAAAAAGATATTACCTTTTAAGAAAGTAAAGAATATTATTTATAATAAGCTTATAGCACAAAAAAGAGAAGAGATTTTAAAAGACTATTTTAATAAGATAAAAAACCAGGCGGATATAAAAATTTATAAAGATTAAATTTTGCAGCTTTTTGCTGTTAAATCTCCTTCTATTTTTTTAAATTTTTTATTTTCTATTATCCAGATTTCATAATTTATTTTTTCTTTATCAAGTAGCTTTTTTATCAATTCTTTCTCGGTTGTTAAAATAGTCACCCCGCAGTCTTCAAAAATTTCGTTTGGAGTAGGAATTGATTTAATGTTTTCTTTTTTTAATATTTTTTCGGCTTTAAGTCCTGTAGGAATATCTTCAAAATGAAAATAATAATATTTGCTTAAATCATCTGTTAATTTATAAATTATTTCTTTAAGGTGTAATCTTATACCTGCCGGAAGATATTTTAGTTCTGCCATGTTTATTCCTTGTATTCAGATGTAGTACAATTTTTTAATTCTTTTTCTCTAAGCTGCCCGCAGGCTGCGCTTATATCAATACCCTTACTTTCTCTTATAGTGCAAGTAATGCCTCTATCAAGCAAGAAACGCTGAAATTTTTTCATTGTTTCTTCATCCGGTCTTTTATAAGGGCTTCCCGGATATGGATTAAAATAGATTAAATTAACTTTACTTGGAATTCCGTTTAACAGTTTTACCAGTTTTTTAGCAGATTTTATATCGTCGTTTACGTCTTTTATGACCAAATATTCAAACATTACTTTTTTTCTTTTATCTATTGGAAATTCTCTAACAGCGTCTATGACGCTTTGGATGTTATATGCTTTATTAAGAGGGATTAACTCTTCTCTAAGTTCATCATCAACTGCATGAAGAGAAATTGCGAGATTTACTCCTAAATTTTCTTTTCCTAATCTTTTAATTTTTGGAGCTATTCCGGATGTTGAGATTGTTTGTCTTTTTGGTGAAATGTTTAGTCCATCGGGATGGGCTATTATTTTTATAGCTTTTACCATATTATCATAATTATCCAAAGGTTCTCCCATTCCCATGTAAACTACGTTTAAAGCTTTATTTTCATCAAAATTTTTAAATTTTTTCATAAACCAAACCTGTGCTACTATTTCTTCTGGAGCTAAATTTCTGACAAATCCTCCTTTTGCAGTTAGACAAAAAGCACAACCTACTTTACAACCTACCTGGGTAGAAACACATACAGTCCATTTAGCTTCTTTTTTTTTGCCGTTTTCTATTCTTTCGTCTTTCATTTTAATAAGTACCGTTTCAACAGTATGATTGTCTTTTAATTTAAATAAAAATTTTTCCGTGCCGTCGCTTGCAATTTCGTGGTTTATAAGTTCAAGAGGATTTATATAAAACTCTTCTTTTAGTTTTGCTCTTAAATCTTTTGGTATATTGTTCATTTTTTCAAAATCGTCTACATATTTTCTATAAACCCAATTATATAACTGCTTTACTCTAAATTTGGGTTGTATACCCATATCAAGCAGTTCTTCAGGCAAATAATCCATAAAGCATTTTTTCATTTTGTTTCCTTTATGATTTTTTTGTTTTCCAAGTACTCAATTAGTTTTTCTTTTGCTGTTTTTATATTTTGCATATAATCATTATGTGCGTTTTTATCGCAGTAATTTGTAATGACGAAAATACCTTTTACCGGAATTTTAAATTCTTTTGCTACTTTAAGTACGGAATAAAATTCCATATTTTCAGCTTCTATTCCCAAATGCAGGTAAGCTTTTGAAATTAATTTGGATGTCGTAATATAATTTGATGAGTTAATTATTGTTTCACGTGAAACATCTCCAATGGAAATTATATTATCTATTGGTGTATAACATTCTTTTTTTAAAAAACAGTGTTCAATATTTGAAGCGCTTTTACTTTCTATAATATTAAATATCTCAAAGTTTCCATAACTTCCTGCACTTCCTATAAAAATTAAAAAATCAGGTTTTTCAAAAAGACAAATCCTTGTGAGATTTATTGCACTTTCTATTAGACCTATTCCTATTGGAGTGGCAAAACTGAAAATTTCTTTGTTTCCTGCGGATATAATCATGTCTTTCCTTGTTTCACGTGAAACATTACCTACATTCCAAAATTATTTTATAATCTGTTTCTATATAAGACGGTTTTGTTAAAATTTTTTGCTCATCGGGTGTTAAAAAAATTAATTTTTTAAGAAAACATCCTTTGTAAATTTTTTTAATTTTTCTAATTACTTTATATTGAATTTTATCCATGTCAATAACGGCTATTTTTAGTTTTTTAAATTTTGCATCTTTAGGAGCGTAAAAGTTGTTTCTTAGCCATAAATCTACACTATCAATATTCCCTATTAAAATATAACCGTTTTCGGTTTTAATATATTTAAACGGAAAATTTAAATCTTTTTTTGATGTTATTATTTCGATTGCTTCTTTATCAGGAATAATATATTCTTTGTACTTTTTTATAAATTCAACTTCAAATCCAAAGAGTAAAACGGTAAAGGGAAGCAATATAATTTTTTTCATAATTATAATCTAACGCTTATTTTGTTATTTTTTAAATACTTTTTTAAATCCATAATATCTATTTCCTTAAAATGAAAAATACTAGCAGCCAGTGCAGCATCTGCTTTATGGTCAAAAACCTCTTTAAAATGTTCCATTTTTCCTGCTCCTCCGCTTGCTATTACCGGTACATTTACTGAAGTTGAGATTTTTTCGGTGATTTCGATATCAAACCCTGCTTTTGTCCCATCAGCGTCCATTGAAGTTAAAAGTATTTCACCGGCACCTCTGTCAATTACTTCTTTTGCCCATTCTATTGCGTCAAGGCCGGTATCTTCACGGCCGCCTTTAATAAAAACATGCCATTTGTTAGGAGCTATTTTTTTAACGTCAATAGCGACTACAATACACTGGCTTCCAAATCTTTTGCTGGCTTCATTAATAAATTCCGGTCTTTTTACAGCTGCGGAATTAATAGAAACTTTATCACATCCGACATTTAAAAGATTATAAATATCGTTAAGTTCGCTAATTCCTCCTCCTACCGTTAACGGAATAAAAACTTCGCGGGCTACTTTTTTTACAATCTCTATAATTGGTTTTCTGTCTTCATGGCTTGCGGTGATATCTAAAAAAGTCAGTTCGTCCGCTCCTTCTTCATTATATCTTATAGCCGCTTCTACGGGGTCTCCGGCATCTTTTAGACCTACGAAATTAACACCTTTTACAACCCTCCCGTCTTTTACGTCCAAACAGGGAATAATGCGTTTTGCGAAATATTCCATCTATTATTTCCTTTTAAATATTTGTTATAATTTTATCATACTATTTACTTTTTTTAAAAGGATATGATATAATCAAAGCAAAGAAAAAATTTGGGCAAAATTTTTTAAAAGATAAACATTATTTGAAAAAAATCGCCCAAGCGATGCCCAATACCGATAATTTGGTAATAGAAATTGGGCCTGGCTTAGGCGATTTAACAGAAAAGTTGCTGGAAAAAAGAAATAAAATAACGGCAATCGAAATAGATAAAGAACTTTGTGAAATTTTAAAAAAGAAATTTCCAAATTTAAATTTAATTTGTGGTGATGTATTAGAATATTGGCAAGAAAGTTTGGCGGATGAAAACTATGATTTGATAGCTAATCTGCCTTATTATATAGCAACTAATATTATTTTACGAGCATTAAAAGATAAAAATGCTAAAAATATAGTTGTTTTGATTCAAAAAGAGGTTGCGGATAAATTCAGCGCAAAACCCGGTGATAAAAATTACGGGTCTTTAAGTGTTTTGGCAAGCCGTACTGCGGAGGTAAAAAAGCTTTTTGACATACCTCCAGGAGCGTTTGTGCCTGCACCTAAAGTTACAAGCAGCGTAATAGAATTTAAGAAGTTTAAAGACTCGTATGATGAGGAGTTTGCTAAATTTTTAAAAATTGCTTTTAGCAACCCTAGAAAGACACTTAAAAAAAACTTATCCGCAAAATATGATTTTAATCCTCAAGAATTCGGGCTTGCCGATACGATAAGACCTCACCAGGTGGATGCTGATACTTTTTTCCAGCTCTTTTCTGCGCTAAAAGAAAGGAGTGTAAATGGAAAAAGAAAAAGATTTGACTCTTCAAGAAGCAATTAAAAATACAGTAGAAGAGAATTTAAAAAATGAAAATAACCAACAAAATAATAAAATTCAAAACAGTGAAGTCAGAAAAACTGAAAAACAGACTAAAAAACCTCTAACCCAGCCTCAAAAAAAAGTGGACCCTAAAAATTTCGTATGGTTTAAGGATTTAAATAAAGCGTTTAATGAAAATGAAAAAATTCATAGGGCAAGGCTTAATTGTCATACAAAAATCGACGGTAATTCAAAAGGATGGGTAAGATTTACCCCTCTTGGGGGGCTTGATGAAATAGGCGGTAACTGTGCCGTTCTTGAGACGGAAAACAGTGCTATTATTATAGACTGCGGTATGAGTTTTCCAAATGAAGATATGCATGGAGTTGATATTTTGATTCCGGATTTTAGTTATCTTAGGGAAATTCGTCATAAAATAAAAGGTCTTATAATTACTCACGGACATGAAGACCACATAGGAGCGGTTCCGTACCTGTTTAAAGAGATGCAATTTCCTATTTACGGAACTTCACTTCCTCTTGCTATGATAGAAAATAAATTTAAAGAGCATAAAATTCATCAGTATAAAAGTTATTTTAGAAGCGTAAAAAAACGTCATCCTATTCAAATAGGTGATTTTAAAGTGGAATGGATTCATATGACTCATTCAATTGTAGACAGTTCTTCCCTTGCCATTCAAACACCAATTGGAACTATTGTTCATACGGGAGATTTTAAAATAGACAATACTCCGATTGACGGTTATCCGCCGGATCTTCACAGACTCGCTTATTACGGAGAAAAAGGAGTTTTAGCGTTATTTAGCGATTCGACAAATTCTTATAAACCTGGAATTACTCCAAGTGAAAGCGTTGTTGGAAAAACGTTTGATGATTTGTTTATGAAAACAAAAGGCAGAGTTATTATGTCTACTTTTTCTTCCAATATACACAGGGTTTATCAGGCTATTGAAAGAGGTATTAAATACGGGAGAAAAGTCTGTATAATCGGAAGAAGTATGGAGCAGAACCTAAATGTCGCTATGGATTTAGGTTATATAAAGCTTCCAAGGGATATTTTTATAGACCCGTATGAAATAGGAAAATATCAGGATGAGGAAATATTGATTATTACTACCGGAAGTCAGGGTGAGAGTATGAGCGCTTTATATAGGATGGCTATTGATGAACACAGGCATGTAAAAATTAAAGAGGGTGATCAGATTATTATTTCGGCAAAAGCGATTCCAGGAAACGAACCTACCGTTTCTCAGCTTATAAACTTTTTGATGAAAAAAGGTGCAGAAGTAGCTTATCATGAATTCAGTGAAATTCATGTTTCGGGTCACGCAAGTCAGGAAGAACAAAAACTAATGCTAAGACTTGTAAAGCCTAAATATTTCTTTCCGGTTCATGGAGAGTATAACCATTTAATGAAGCATAAAGAAACTTCTCTTCAGGCCGGAATGAAAGAAGAGAACGTATTTATTATGGAAGACGGAGAGCAATGGGAAATAACTCCGAAAAGAGTCAGAAAAGTTAAAAATGTAAAAGTTGGAAAAATTTATATCGATAATCAAATAAACGAACAGATAGAAAACGATGTCGTAATAGACAGGCAAAAGCTTGCTAATGAAGGTATTATTATGATAGTAGCTCAGGTTGATAAACAAAATAAAAAACTTATAGGAAGACCTAGAGTTACAACGTTTGGTATTATAGCTGATAAAGAAGATAAGGCTTTTGCAAAAGAAATGGAGGAACTTTTAATCAATTATATAGACCATGCAAAAGATTATGTGTATGAAAAAAACAGAATTTTTGAAAACGAGCTTAGAAACGTAATAAGAAAGCATGTTTTCAGAAAAACTAAAAAGTATCCTACTATCGTTCCGATGGTGTATTTTATGTAACCTTTCTTTTTTTTCTTTTTGTCCCATTTATAGTGACAGTTACTGTTTAGTGGTACTGACTAAATACGCTCAACAAGAAAGCAAATTTCTAAACATTTCGTAAAAACTAAAAAGTGCAAACCTCTACGTTTTAAGTTCACTTTTTTAACGCTTTTACTGCACTAAAATTTACAATTGTTTTACTTTATTTAGTCAGTTTCCTATTTGGTTATTTATTTACAAAATTAAGAAAACTTGATATAATTACACTAAAAGTGTAAGGAGGGGAATATGGCAGAAGAAAAAAATAAAATAGAATATCCGAGAATGTGGGGATTTAGAATTATAGGAGAAGATAAAGAAAAAATGAGAGCCGCTGTTAAAGAGTGTATAAATAATCAGGAATGTAAAATAGAAGATAATAACCAAAAAGGAAAATATTATTCTCAAAAATTTGAAGCGTATGTTACAAGCGAAGAAGAGAGAAATGAATTTTTTAAAAGACTGCAAGAACATAAAGATATAAAATTCGTCTTATAGTTTCTTTTTGTTAAAATTACATAAAAAAGGCTTCAAATGATTCTAAACACTCCGATAGATATGCATTTACATCTCCGTGAAGGAAAAATACTTAAAGATGTTATACCTTATACTGCAAACCAGTTTGCTGCTGCCGTTATTATGCCAAATCTTGTACCTCCTGTAGATAATAAAGAAAGACTTGAAAATTATAAAAAAGAGATTTTACAAAACTGTGAGAACTTTACGCCTCTTATGAATCTTTTTATGAGAGAATATAGTGAAGATGAGTTGTTGGATTTGGTTGATGATATATTCGCCATAAAGCTTTATCCTGCCGGAATTACCACAAACTCTGAAAACGGGGTTAAGTCTATAGAAAATGTTTATTCGGTACTTGAGCTTATGCAAGAACTTAATATACCATTATCCGTTCATGGAGAAACAAACGGATTTGTACTTGATAGGGAAAGGGAGTTTGCAGTAGTTTATGAAAAATTAGCCCGTGACTTTCCAAAACTGAAAATTATTATGGAGCATGTAGGAACGGCCGATTTATTAGGACTTTTGGATGAATATGAAAATCTTTACGCAACCGTAACTCTTCATCATCTTTTATTAACTCTTGATGATTTAATAGGAGGAGCTTTAAATCCTCATAATTTTTGTAAACCTGTTATTAAAACTCCAAAAGACAGAGATGCTATACAAAAATTCGTAAAATCGGGACATAAAAAAGTTATGTTCGGAAGCGACAGTGCTCCACATACGATAAAAAACAAGTTAAAAGGTGCCGCCGGAGTGTTTAGTGCTCCCGTAATTTTACCGGCGCTTGCTGAATTTTTTGAAGGTGATATAGAAACATTTCAAAAGTTTATAAGCGATAATGCAAGAGAAAACTTCAATATTGAAGTACCTGAGAGAAAAGTGGAACTTATTGAAGAAGAATGGACGGCTCCTTACATCGTAGGAGAAGTAAAACCTATGTGGGCAGGTAAAAAATTCAGATATAAAGTAGTGTAGGATTTTTGTAAATTCTTTCTTCTTTTTTTCTTCGTTTTTACGGTACTTTTTGCTTTATTTAAGATAAAAAGAGTCCCTAAATCTCGGTAATTTTTAAGGTTTTAATAAGCTTATGGGAGTATAATTTTTAAAATTTGTTTCAGGAGCTCATATGAAAAAAGTAATTAAAAGAGACGGGACTTATCAAAACTATTTCCCTTATAAGATTGAAGACGCTATTAAAAAAGCATTTGATGCTACGGGTGTCAGTTATGACATAAACGTATTTGAAGAGGTGATTAAACAAATTCAAAAAATAGAGACTCCTGAGGTTGAATATATACAGGATTTGATAGAAAAATCTCTATATAAACACGGTTATTTTGACGTTTTAAAAAACTTTATGCTTTACAGACACCTTCATAAATTGCAGCGCGAAAATCTACTAGACAGGGAAGCTACTTATATTAACTGTAATACGACAATAGAAGAATATATCAATAAAGCGGACTGGAGAATTAACGCAAATTCCAATACTGGATATTCCCACGCGGGGCTTATTAACAATACGGCCGGAAAAGTTATAGCAAATTACTGGCTTGATAAAATATATTCAGTAGAAGAAGGAAGGGCTCATAGAGACGGGGATTATCATATTCATGATTTAGATTGTCTTGCGCCTTATTGTGCCGGGTGGAGCTTAAGAAATCTTTTAAATGAAGGATTTAACGGGGTTAGGGGAAGAGTCGAATCAAAAGCTCCAAGCCACTTTAGAAGCGCACTTGGACAAATGGCGAATTTTTTAGGGATACTTCAGAGCGAATGGGCCGGGGCTCAGGCGTTTAGCAGTTTTGATACATACCTCGCTCCTTATGTCTTTAAAGACAAACTCTCGTTTAAAGAAATAAAAGAAGCGATTGAAAGTTTTGTATATAACCTAAACGTACCGGCTCGCTGGGGGCAGAGTCCTTTTACGAATATTACCCTTGATTTTAAGGTTCCTGATGATTTGAAAGACCAAATTCCAACCCGCAATAACAGACATCTTTTTGAGGGTGTTGAGGATGAAGAGCTTTTAGCAAAACTTAAAAAAAGAAACCCGAAAATCAAAAAACTAACCGATGCCACATATAAAGATTTCGAGCCTGAAATGCAAGAAATTATCAAAGCGTATTATCAGGTAATGACTGAAGGGGATGCTATAGGTCAGCCGTTTACGTTTCCTATTCCGACTGTTAATATTACAGAAGATTTTGACTGGGACAGCGAAGCCGCCAAAGCTTTATGGGAAAATACGGCAAAAATCGGAAGCAGTTATTTTCAAAATTTCATAGGGAGTCAGTACATTATCGATGAAAACGGAAATAGAGTAAGAAATCCTAACGCTTATGAGCCAGGAGCAGTCAGAAGTATGTGCTGTAGGCTTCAACTTGACCTAAGAGAGCTTTTAAAAAGAGGAGGGGGACTGTTCGGTAGTGCTGAAATGACGGGAAGTATCGGGGTTGTAACAATTAATATGGCAAGACTTGGATATCTTTACAAAGGCGATAAAAAAGCGTTGCTTGAAAGACTTGCCGAACTTATGGATTTAGCCAAATCAACACTTGAGAAAAAACGCAAATTCGTCCAGG
Organism: Caminibacter sp.; assembly: GCF_053999135.1. NCBI lineage: Bacteria > Pseudomonadati > Campylobacterota > Epsilonproteobacteria > Nautiliales > Nautiliaceae > Caminibacter > Caminibacter sp. The sequence continues at coordinate 947 of NZ_JBMXVQ010000036.1, read as the reverse complement.
AAATGTACGATAGAGGGTTATATCCTTATACGAGAAGATATCTTTCGGGCTTTAACAATCATTTTTCAACCATAGGCGTAAACGGAATGAATGAAATGATTAGAAATTTCACAGGAGACAGGGAAAATATAGCAACCGATAAAGGGATAGAGTTTGCTAAAGAAGTGCTTGAATTTATGAGAGAGAGACTAAAAATTTATCAGGAAGAGACGGGTAACCTTTATAATCTTGAAGCAACGCCTGCTGAGGGGACAACGTATAGATTCGCAAAAGAGGATAAAAAAAGATTTCCTGATATTATCCAAGCCGGATTTGAAGACTCTCCTTATTATACGAACTCGTCTCAGCTTCCTGTGGATTATACTGATGACCCTTTTGAAGCGCTTGAGCTTCAGGATGAATTACAGACGATGTATACGGGAGGGACGGTGCTTCATTTATATATGAGCGAAAAATTAAGCTCACCTGAAGCTGCCAAAAATTTAGTAAAAAAAGCAATTACTAACTTTAGACTGCCGTATATTTCAATAACACCGGTATTTTCCGTATGCCCAAAACACGGGTATATTCCGGGAGAGTATGAATATTGTCCGTATTGTGATGCTGAGCTTTTAGAAGAACTTGAAAACAAGGAGTAAAAATGGAAACAAAAACACTAACTAAAGAAGAATTACTAAAAAAAGTAGAACACAAACGCCAAAAATGTATGGTTTATACAAGGGTTATGGGTTATCACAGACCGGTTGAAAGTTTTAATATCGGTAAAAAAGCCGAACATAAAGAAAGAAAATATTTTAAAGAATGTTAGGCATATATTCTATTCAAAAATTCTCCTCCCTCGATTTTCCGGGGAGATTATGTGCGATTCTTTGGTTTAGCGGATGCAATATGCGCTGTCCTTACTGCTACAATAAAGATGTTGTATTCGGTCAAAAACAGATCGAAGA